>CALCUV010000244.1 GCA_937906765.1 uncultured Prevotella sp. | reverse complement strand
GCTATGGAAAAGGGCGATAACAAAGCCTTTGAAAAGCTGTCACAGCTCAAGGCTCGCATGGAGCCCTACCGACTGAATGAGCTGATCCCCAACTTGGATCTGCAATGGCTGAAGGACGGCTTGTCCGAAGCTCCCGATGAGCTGCAATACAAAAACCGCCGTTTCCGCATCAGTGGCTCCATCATGCCGGATGTAGATCCCAAAGGTGGTCTCCTTTTCGGCATGCTCTACTTCCAGGATCAGACAGAGCTTCTGCAGGTTCGGGATGAATATGTCCGTTCCCGTCCCATGGTCTCCATTGTTCTGGTAGACAACTATGACGAACTGGCAGACACTCTCCCCGATGCAGAAATCGCCGGACTCAATGCCCAAATCAACACGCACATCAACGAATGGACAGAAGCCAACAACGGTTTGCTTTTCATTATTATTGAAGATGGACTTAGTGGTTATCAATCTAACGGATTCAGTTCTGCCACCGACCCTGACCTCGGTGAATGGCAAAAGGGAGGACTTTATGGAAAATCTACGGTTGTTCCCTACACCTTCAACGACGTAGCACGCGCCCTCTACCCCGCCGCTGCTTACTACGGACAAACGGGACTTCTTCCTGCAGAACTCAACCATAGCGAAGCTTACGGAGGAACTCAACGTATTTCGCTTACACAAGATGCACCCTACGTTAAGGATGTTAACAATTGTAAAATCACATGTGTTGCTATTGATGCAAACACGGGTGAAGTTCTCAATGCAGCACGTGTGAAGGTGGGTGAAACTATGACTGGTATTTCATCTACATCAAATGATTCTCAGATTGTAATTCCAACTGAAAACGGAGTCTTGGTGAAAACTTCGTCTCCCGCCATTGTTACCATCTACGACGTGCAAGGCAAAATCATTGCGAATTGCCAAGTAAAAGATGAGACACTGATTCCTACTTCACAGAAGGGACTCTTGCTTGTAAAGATAACCAATGCACACGGAAGTGAAGTGCACAAGGTAATTCGATAATCATATATTTAGCATACAAAAGAAACCGACCTCAAAGTCCTGTGACTTAGGGGTCGGTTCCTTTTATAGTCATGTTTGACTTATGTTGTTACTCCGTCTTTACAAATTTACCCTTCAAATTTCTATATCCTTTGATACCAGCGGCATTATATACAAACACTTTTCCGTATTCGCCTACACACCAAAGATTGCCATCCATATCAACATGCATCGTCCAGAAGCGTGAGTTTGAGAAATAGCGGTCGGAAGCACCTTCCCAAAGTTTAGGTTCAAGAATATCCGTCTGAAGTTTTTTATGCTTAGTTATTGTTTCCTTACCCGTTCTGAATCCGTCGATTTCGAGGAGTGGATATTCGTAATAACCTGAGTTGATGAAAGCCTTAGTTCCACGGCAAGTGAAAGCTTGCAACTCATCAATATTTTCATCCTCTATAGTAAGAGCATCTGAAAATCCTGGTACAGTTAGGAGTCGGTTTTTAATAACTGTAAATGCTTCACCACTTGGTGCTGAAGTTAAAAGGTTGAAAGTGTCATAGTTTCCCGTACCGTTCTGGATGAATTTTTCCGTTGCATATACACGGTCGGTATATCCTTCGGGTCGCTCACCTGTGCGGTACAACGTTACAATGTTCTTAAACTCCTTGGTCGATTCAATTGTGTCATTGATTGTTGTAGCACTATAAATATAACCATCCGTTGCGATAATATAAACTTTACCACCAGTCATGACCATATTATTAGTCGAACTAGGCCACTTAGGCGTTGCTTCAAAAGATTTGAGGTCTAAACAAATCGAATGTGCACCCCGACCGTAGATAAGAAGATAATTACCAGCGCCAAACATTTCCATATAATTAGGATTGGCATCTTCATCAAAAAAGATTGGTTTATCTTCATCCGAACCTTTCATAAAAAGTCCCTTTCCTGCCACCCAATAGTAGAGTTGTGACATATTCGCGGCTATAGCCTTGACACCTTTACCAAGAAGTAGACCTTCAGTAGAATTCGAGAGTTCAACCTTAACATCCCCCGTTACTTTATCTACGGAATAGACGTTGTCACCTGTATTTAAATAAATCTTGGTATCACCTTCAGATATTTGTTTAACCTCAGAATCTGGTAGTTGTAAAACGGCGTGCTTACCACTGGGCATCTTAGAATTTGTTTGACCGCATGTAAGGGACGCATAACATGCAAGAAGCATGGCTAATAAAAACGTTCTTTTCATAGTCTTCGTATTTAAGTGTTAATACTATTCTCTACTTGGCAAATGTAGTAAACAAAAAGGATTTAACAACGACTTATGCGTCTAAAATGTAATTTGTTGAATCACTGAGTAAAAATACATTTGTGAATCTGAAATAGGCACTATTTATAGCGGATATAAAAAAGGAGGAGGTAACAACGTTTAGTTTGTGTGACCTCCTCACTTGTTTCAATAACTCTCAGATGAACGGGGGACGTTCACCTATGATATTGCTATATTATTATCCATGATTTTTTATGCAGCAATGTTGGGCTTTTCAAGTCCATAGTTCTTACGTTTGTCTTCAGCCTTCAACCAAAGGGCAAGACAGAGGGCGATAACACCAAAGGAGGCAAAGATAAGCATGGGGATGGTGTAATCGTAAAGAGGAACTACATTACCATCGCGCTCAACAGAACCAACTATGCAATAGTCGCTCAATACGTAACCGATAAGAAGGGGCACACTGCCTAAACCTATATTCTGAACCCAGAAGATTAATGCATAGGCTGAACCAAGCAGGCGTAAAGGTATGATTTTGGGAACTGAGGGCCACATAGCACTAGGCACTAATGAGAATGCTACGCCGAGAAGCACCATAATGATTGCTGCAAACCACCAATAGTTGAGCATGGGCATGGCAAAAAGCAGGTGAACGAGAATGAGCAACACGGAACCTATTACCATAATAGTTGCGCCCTTACCATATTTGTCGTAAATACCGCCAAAAATGGGAGTCATTAACAAGTTACCAAAGGGAAGAATTGATGGGAGCAAACCGGCAAGTTCGGGATCAACGTTGTATTTGTTAATCATCAACGATGTTGCATATTTCAAGAAGGGGAACACCGCCGAGTAGAAGCAAAGGCAAAGGAGAGCGATTAACCAGAAGCCCTTGCTACGAAGAATAATTGTAAGGTCGCTCAACTTGAATGTTTCATCATCGGCGCTTTGAAGTGTAGAAACTCCCTCTTGCTTGTCCAAACGGCGGTCCATGACGCTGAACACTAAGTAAGCAAGCAAACCAATGAGCAAAAGCACCCAGGCGAGAAGCAACGGTGTTGACACTTCATAATTCTTAGCAATGAAGGGACTTACTGCTAAAGCGAGTGCCGTGCCTAAACGTGCTACTGCAACCTGAATACCCATAGCAAGCGCGGTTTCGTATCCTTGGAACCAACGCGCAATTACCTTTGTCACGGTGATACCACAATTTTCTGTACCCACGGCGAAGATGGCGTAACCAATACAAGCAGTAAGTACTTGTTGATTTAAACCGAGAATAATGGGGTCACCACCGGGAGCGATAAATTCTACAGAATAATACTTGATGCCGGCACCAACCACCATGAATAAACAAGAGGTAATCCCCGTGAGGCGTACACCAAACTTATCCAAAATGATGCCACCGAAAAGCAACATAAAGAAGAATACGTTGAGCCACATATAAGCCCAGTTGAAATTACCAAAGTCGCTGGCACTCCATCCCATACCACCCTGCTCAATAGAAATGCCCAGCATATCCATCAAGGGCGACATCGCATCGGTGAGGAAATATCCCCACATCATTGTGAAACTAACGATAATCAAGGCCGTCCATCGAGCCGCCTTTGAATCGCGAAGCGTTTGTTTAAGTTGTTCTGTCATTTGTTTATTTAATTGTTGTTTAATCCGAAATTAATCCGTAGTCAAATTATTTACCTTCATTCTTCAACCACTTATCCAACCAGCGGAAGAACGTGCGTTGCCAGAGGATACCGTTCTGAGGTTTGAGCACCCAGTGGTTTTCGTCGGGGAAAAGAAGGAGTTGAGCGGGAATTCCACGCACACGAGCGGCGGTGAAGGCGCTTTCTGCCTGAGTGTATTCAATGCGGAAGTCCTTCTGACCGTGGATGCAGAGAATGGGAGTGTCCCAACGATCTACGTAAAGGTGGGGTGATGTTTCAAATACCTTTGCACGCTTGCCCTGGGCATCTTTATACCAAGGTGCTTGCCCCATGTCCCAGTTGGGGAACCACATTTCTTCAGTTTCAACGTATTGTTGTTGTGTGTTGAAGATACCATCGTGAGCAATAAATGCCTTGAAGCGCTTTTCGTGATTACCTGCCAACCAATAGACGCTATAACCACCAAAACTTGCACCTACAGCTCCAAGACGCTCTGTATCAACCCAGGGTTCTTTGGCGATATCATCAATTGCCGAAAGATAATCTTGCATACATTGACCAGAGTAATCACCACTGATTTGTTCTAACCACTCCATACCGAAACCGGGAAGACCACGGCGATTGGGGGCAATAACAACGTAACCCTGATTTGCCATTACTTGGAAATTCCAACGGAAACTCCAGAACTGACTTACGGGTGACTGAGGACCACCTTCACAGAAGAGTAATGTGGGATATTTCTTCGTAGGGTCAAAGTTGGGAGGAAGAATTACCCACGCATGCATTTGCTTCTTATCTGTTGTTTCAATCCAACGCTCCTTGACTTCACCAAATTCAAAGTGTGCATAGAAAGGTTCGTTTTCTTGCGTGAGTTGTGTCTTCTGACCATCAGCAATATTCACCAAATACACTTCGTCTGCGCGACTCATGGAGTGACACTTTGTGAGGAGTTGCTTACCGTCGGGATGCACACCGAGGAGCACGTAATCCGCCACCTCGTCAGTGATTTGCTTCACTTCACCCTTGAGATTGGTTTGATAAAGATTCGTACGTCCGTGCCAAACGCCGCTAAAGTAAAGCGTAGTGTTATCATCCGCCCATACGAATTCGTTGACACCACTTTCAAAACTTTCTGTCACATAGGTCTTATTGCCAGTTGCAAATTCGTAGATGCAAAGACGTGTGCGGTCACTTTCATAACCATCACGCTCCATGCTGCTCCACGCAATGTATTTACCATCGGGTGAGAACTGAGGATTTTGGTCATAACCGGCATTTACATCTTCCTCAAATTGATTTACCGCTTGATGCTTCAAAGAGCGTGTGGGGTCGCAAGCGGGGCGCACATAACCTTCGGGTTTGCAAAGATTCTTAACAACGCCTGACTCAATGTCATATAAATAAATGTCGCTATCGGTGCTGATGGCATAATCCAAACCGGCGAGTTTGCGACAAGTGTAGGCAATCTGCTTGCTATCAGGACTCCAAGCCAACTGCTCTACTCCACCAAAGGGAAGCATGGGGCATTCATAGGGTTCGCCTTCAAGCAAATCCTTGCTCTCACCCACCTTTTCGCCATCAAAATCAGCCACGAAGGGATGAGGCGCAGACTTTGTGTAGTGATCCCAGTGCTTATACATGAGGTCGTTTGCAACAATGCCCGTTGTCAATTGAAGATCAGCATCATTTTCTTGCACACTACTTTCATGATTCACCGTTTTAACAAGAATCACCTTCTTACCACAAGGTGAGAAGAGGTAATCATTCACATCGGTTGCCTCAAATGTAATCTGGTTACGGTTTGAACCATCAGCATGCATCATCCAAAGTTGCATAGTGCCATCTTTGTCAGCGGCAAGATATGCCACCTTATCCGTGCCAGGAATAAACGAGGGCGCATATTCCGAACTTGCCCCATCAGTCAAGACAACGGGAGAATTGTCTTTCGAGGGTGTGGATGCATAGATTACAGAGCGACTCTTGTTTTGCTCCACACTATAATACGTCACACCATAAACGGCCTTTTGAGCATCCGCCGTTAGTTGGTAATTGCCAATACGTCCCATTTGCCACATTACTTCGGGAGTAAATTGGTGAGAAGAATCGGCAAATTCAGTAGTTCGGCCTATGCTATCTGTTTCTACAGAAGCAGACGGAGAGCAAGCCGCAAGTGCCATTGTCAGCATAGTAGATGTGAGAATTTTATTCATATAAATTGGATTATTGAATAGTGATTAAATAACCTTCTAAATTTCAGTTATGTAGAGATGATGAAAAGAGAGTCGGACTTAGTTGAAATTAAGTTAGTAACATTTAACATTAAGTTACTAAGAATTTAAATTAAGTTACTTATAGTCTTCACTAAGTCTCACTTACTTTCACGGGGATTTGAAATAATAATGAAAAAAAGAGAAAGGAGAAATAACAAGGAGGACATTATTCGCCTACTCTTTCTCATTTCTCCTTTCACAATATTTACATGCCGCGCTTTTGCTTGATTTCCTGCTGGCGCTTCAAGAGTTCTTCTTGTTGTTTCTGCATGGCTTCAAGGCGTGCCGCAAGTCCTGATTTTTTCTTAGGATTCTTCTTATTCTCTTCGTATCGCTTTTCAAGTTGTTCAAGCAACTTCTTGTCGTCGGTTGTCTTGCGAAGCCACCACATAGTGAGCGCACTGATGAAGAGCGAGATGAAGTAGTAATAGTTCAAACCACTTGAATACTTGTTGAACATAAAGAAGAACATCAACGGCATGAGATACATCATCCAATTCATAATCTTCATTTGCTCAGCCTGTTCAGGAGTCATCGTGTCTCTTTGCTGACGCATTGTCATCCAAGTGTAAAGAATCTGTGCACCACAGAAGAGCAAGCAGAACAATGAGAGGTGATTGCCTAAGCCCCAAATTTCAGTGCCCCAATTAATCACGTCGTCGTATGCAGAGAGGTCGTCCGCCCAAAGGAAACTTTGCTGACGCAATTCGATAGCGTTAGGAATAAAGTTGAACATCGCAATCCACAAAGGCATTTGAATCAACATTGGCAAGCAACCGCCCATCGGACTTACGCCATATTGGCTATAAAGTTGCATAGTTTCTGTCTGGCGCTTCATAGCATCTTCCTTGTTAGGATACTTCGCATTGATAACATCCAACTTTGGACGAAGCACACGCATACGCGCACCGCTCAAATAACTCTTCTTCGTGGTGGGGTAAACAATGACGCGCATCAAGAGCGTAATAAGCAAGAGTACAACCCACATGGGGAGGTTCATCGCCGTCAGATAGTCAAACACGTAGATAGTGAAGAATCGGTTAATCCAACGGAAGAGGGGCCATCCAAGGTCAACGAGTTCTTGCAAATCATTCTCACGTTCGGAAAGGCGGAAGTTATCCATCTTCTGAAGTGTGCGATAGTGATTAGGACCGAAATAGAATTGAAGATTAGCAACTTCCTCAACTGAAGCATCAAAGGGAAGGTTCATCTTTGCCGTATATCCCTTCAAATAACCAGAATGTTCCGCCATTTGTTGGCTCTTCACGTCAACATTCGTAAAGGATTCTTTAGCAATCATTACCGCGCTAAAATACTGATTCTTGAAGGCAATCCAATCAACGGGTTGTTGCAACTTCTCTTGCTCATCTTCCATTTCAGCAAGATTATCCGTATCGTCATTCGTAAGTTTGTAAGTGAGGGTTGAATACATATTTTCGAAGTAGTAACCCTTCTCCTGTTGCTTCACACAATCCTTCCAATCAATTTGAATGTCACTATTGCGCGTGAAATGCTTTTGCATGTTCTCTGTTCGAATCGTGAAATTCACAAGGTAATTGTCAGGAAGAATAGCATAATCAAGCATGATTTTTTCGCCACTTGGGTGTGACAACACCATTGTTACGCTTGTGTCCGTCTGATTTTCCGCAACAAAATAATAATCCTTCAATGAAAGAATATCATCCTTAGTCTCGAATGAGAAATTCATTTCGGAATTTGTCTCATCAAAGAGGAAAAGCGGAGCATCTTCTCCCGCCTTATAATGCTCATAACTACGATATTCAGGAAGATTTGCACGCGCAATCATGCCACCCTTGGGGTCGATTACGAGTTGCACCTTTCCATTATCAAGAATCACCGCCTCTTGATAATTTGGTTGCTTTGACGCAAAGAAAAGCGCACTGGAATCGGCAACTACTGGAGCAACGTTGGTGTTTGATTCATCAACCGTTGCATCAACTTGTTCCGTTTTAGTTTCAACCGTCTCAACATTCTGAGGCACGGGTTCGCTACCAATTGTACTTAAGAAAGGAAAAGCAATTGCTACACATAGCATAAGTACTAATCCAATAATTGTGTTTTTGTCCATAAATATTTAAAAATTCATTGTTTTCAAGAGAAATGAAAGCATAATAAGAGACAAGTCAACTGTTCTAACCAGTGGCTTGCCTAATTCGATTGGTAATTGAATACGAATCTTAAATCGGGTGTAAAGTTACACATTAAAAATGAGACCTCATTGCATGGTATATATATTTTATAATAAATTCAACTATTATGTCAAAAAACGAATGTATTTTCGGAGAAAATCCCTGAAAATCTATTAACTTTGCATAGCAGATTTTTTAGTTATTTTACTTTAATGATTTTCGAACAATGAAAGTAAGTCGGATTCTAATATCGCTTTTGAGTTTGGGGTATTCAAATCTTACGTTAAACGCACAAATAACAAGCACAAACGAGGGGGGAAATCCTTTATCAATAAGTACGATTGATGCCTATACGGACTCTTTGGCAAGAACAAAAGAAACTTTCAAGAAATGGAAATATCAGGGCAATGACACGTTGTCAAACCCCTATTATTACAAACTATTCTTTCAAAATGGTTTGAGCGAAGATATATTTGAAGAAACTCTTGGTTGTTTGTCAAACTCTGAAAGTAAAAGTTCTGCAACACGCAATAAAAACGCTTATATCAGCTGGTTAATCACATCAACTTTCACGGAAAATCCAAACAATGTAAAGAATTATTTATCTTCAAACGTTGCATCAAGCGCCACTCACGAAGGCGCAACTCCGGAAGCCACAACTGATGTTGAGAAACCAAAAAAGACAGAGCAATCGCTTGTCCCCATCGCAACCGAATCATTTGATGAATCTCATAAATTAGTGGTAAAGAAACCCAATTTCTGGAAATTTAAGGCCAATGCATCATTAGAATTTATGCAAGCCTATTTCTCCAATAATTGGTATAAGGGAGGTGATAACAATAACTCCATGCTTGCAACATGTAATCTTGAAGCAAATTATGACAACAAGCAAGGGGTTATTTGGACAAACCTATTGGAAATGAAGATTGGTTTCCAAAATTCAAAGGGTGATGATTTGCATGAGTTTAAAACGAATACCGACTTGATTCGTTTAACCAACAAGGTGGGTATTCAGGCCACCAAGAGATGGTATTATACGGCAACACTTCAGAGTTGGACGCAATTCTATAAGGGCTATAGAGCAAACGATCCCAAGGTTTATTCTGACTTCATGTCACCCTTTGAAAGTTTGCTTTCATTAGGTATGGATTATCGCTATAGCAACAACAAATTCAATTTTAACGTGTCGCTCTCACCATTTGCCGGTAAGTTTAAATATTGCGACCGCCGAAACCTGGTAAACAATTATGGGCTGAAAGACAAACATAGCAGATTAGAGTTCGGTTCGAATATCACCACTACATTTAAATGGACCATTACAAAGGACATTGAGTGGAACGGACGTATCTACTACTTTACCGACTATGACAAATCACAGATTGAATGGGAAAACACCATTAATTTACGCATCAATAAATACCTAAAAACAAAACTCTTCCTCTACCCAAGATTTGACGATAGTGTAAATAAACCCGATGGAGAATCCTACTTCCAATTCCACGAAACACTGACTCTTGGAGTAGATATATCCTTCTAACCATCACAATAAAACAGATTACAACCGTGTCTTGCATACTTAACATAGAAACCTCAACTGAAACCTGCTCTGTAGCCGTTGCTCAAGATGGTGGTATTATTTTCGAAAAAATCAACAACGAACCCAACTCTCACACGAAGTATCTTGCTAAGTTCGTTGAAGAAGCCTTATCTTTTGCAGAAAGTCACGCCATCCCCTTAGATGCCGTAGCCGTAAGTTCAGGTCCTGGTTCATACACGGGACTTCGCATTGGAGTCTCAACCGCAAAGGGCATTTGCTATGGAAAGAATGTTCCGCTTATAGCCATCCCTACGTTAAAATTACTTTGTGTTAAACCATTATTGTCTGATGATATTGAGGATGAAAATGCCC
>CALCUV010000243.1 GCA_937906765.1 uncultured Prevotella sp. | reverse complement strand
GGGAAGCACTTTTACCCCTTTGCCGTAGATTGGCAGGAGAATTGCTCAGGGCGCCCCGTAGTTCCAGGATTGGGCATCTACTTCTTGAATCGCCAGTTGCGAAATTGGAGTCTTGAAGTGGTGAGACGCCAAATGAACGTGACGCGTGACTTAGGGATGGGTGGACATGCCTTTTTCCGCTCTGATTTCCTGTTGAACAACGAAAAGGGACTCTATGACTGGTTGCAACGCGACTTTTACAGGGAACCGGCGATGACTCCGGCGATGACGTGGGCAGACAGCATTCCGCCAGTTGCGCCACATGCAGAAATGAGCAAGGGCGAGCGACACATGGAATTGAAATGGGAGGCCGTGGAAGAGGCAACTCCTATATATTATAATGTGTACCGCATCAACGATAACGGAACTGCGCCCAAACGCATTGCACATAAACTTCGCGAAACCACTTTCCATTACGTCCCCGCCTTACCCTCCCTTCTTTATGCCCAATATGCCGTGACGGCAGTGGATGCCTACGGCAACGAATCGGAACTTATTCCCATAAATTTGCCAAAGAATGCAGATTCAGACCCACTTAGCGTAGCAGATAAAGTAAAAAAAGCACACGAAGACTTGTGGGGTAAAAAATAAAGTCGTAATTTTGCACCCGATTAGAATCCAAAGGGGCCAAATAAGCGAGCTAAAAGGCTACGCCTCCTGGAAAAATCCGTTTAATATATTTATAATAATGTACGCAATCGTAGAGATTAACGGTCAGCAGTTTAAGGTGGAAGAAGGCAAGAAGCTCTTCGTTAACCACATTCAGAACGCAGAAAGCGGTCAGGCTGTTGAATTTGAAAAGGTGTTGTTGGTAGACAACAATGGTCAAGTTACTGTAGGCGCTCCCGTAGTTGAAGGCGCTAAGGTAGTATGCGAAGTAATCGATCCCCTCATTAAGGGTGACAAGGTGCTTGTGTTCCACAAGAAGCGCCGTAAGGGTTACCGCAAGTTGAATGGTTACCGCCATCAGTACACTCAGTTGACAATCAAAAACGTAATTGCTTAACCCCTTAAAACAGTTTAGAAGAAATGGCACACAAAAAAGGTGTAGGTAGTTCTAAGAACGGCCGTGAATCAGCTTCACAAAGATTAGGTGTTAAGATCTGGGGTGGTCAGACTTGCATCGCAGGTAACATTATCGTGCGTCAGCGCGGTACAGTTCACTACCCTGGTAAGAACGTAGGTATGGGTAGCGACCACACTCTCTTCGCACTCACAGACGGTGTAGTAACTTTCAAGCGCGGTCAGCGTGACCGTAGCGTAGTTAGTGTTGAGCCCAAGGCTTAATTACCAACTTTAATGTTTACAATAGGCAATCCTCACCATGAGGGTTGCCTATTTGCATTTACAGCCCACCCTTCTCTCCACAAATTACTCATTTTTTTGATTATTGTGCAAAAAAAGAGGCAAATCGTTTGGTTCTATCCGTAAAATACTTGTAACTTTGCACACAGATTTTGAGTGTGCGTAATCCAGAAACGCAACTCATTTCAAGTTCATTCACAACATCTTTCCGCCATGTCTATCTCTAAAACCCGAAACCGCCTTGTAGAATGCGCTCGCGAACTCTTCGCGCGCCAAGGATTTGAAGCCACAACAATGAACGATATTGCTGCGGCATCGGGAAAAGGAAGACGCACGCTTTACACCTACTTCAAGAACAAGGAAGAACTCTATGAAGCCGTAATTACTTCTGAACTTGAAATTCTGTCAGAAAGATTGGACGAAACTGCCAACAAAATTATCTCTCCAGAAGAGAAAATCATTGGCATCATTTACACCCACCTTTCTGTAATTAAAGAAGTGGTCACCAGAAATGGGTCTTTACGCGCAGAATTCTTCCGAGACATCAGAATGGTAGAACGTGTGCGCAGAGCATTTGATGAAGAGGAACGTAACGTACTGCGCCAGGTGCTTCAGGAAGGAGTGGACCGCAATTATTTTAAGATTGAAAGTATTCCGCTTGTTGCGGACATCATTCATTACGCAATCAAGGGCATGGAAGTGCCTTACATCTACGACAGAGTGGCCAAAGGACTTTCAAGCGATGACAGCAAAAGAATCGTTTGTGACATTCTCAACAAAGTGCTTAAGTAATAATGCTTGAAGCAACTCCAACAATTAGAAATATAACAACCCTAAAGAATAAAAATCAATAAAATGGGACTTTTAACAGGTAAGACAGCCCTCATCACAGGCGCTGCACGCGGTATCGGTAAGGCTATCGCAATGAAATTCGCTCAGGAAGGTGCAAACATTGCCTTCACAGACCTCGTAATTGACGAAAACGGTAAGCAGACTGAAGCAGAAATCGCTGCACTCGGCGTGAAGTGCGTAGGTTATGCCAGCAATGCCGCAGACTTTGCTCAAACAGAAGAAGTTGTTAATGCTGTAAAGGAAGAATTCGGACAGATTGACATCCTCGTTAATAATGCTGGTATCACAAAGGACGGTTTGATGATGCGTATGTCTGAAGCACAGTGGGATGCTGTTATTGCAGTTAACTTGAAGTCTGCCTTCAATTTCATCCATGCTTGCACTCCCATCATGATGCGCCAACGTAGCGGTAACATTATCAACATGGCTTCTGTTGTGGGTGTACATGGTAATGCCGGTCAGAGTAACTATGCAGCATCTAAGGCTGGTCTTATCGCTCTTGCGAAGAGCATTGCTCAGGAACTCGGTTCTCGCGGTATCCGTGCGAATGCCATTGCTCCCGGTTTCATTGAAACAGCAATGACTGGCGCACTTCCTGAAGAAGTACGCAAAGAATGGTGCGCAAAGATTCCTCTCCGTCGTGGCGGTCAGGTAGAAGATATTGCAAATGTAGCAACCTTCCTCGCTTCAGACCTTTCTAGTTATGTTACTGGCCAAGTCTTGCAGGTTGATGGCGGTATGAATATGTAATAAGTGTCACACATATATAATATAGGTGATTACATATATCATATAGTGTGCTAAAATAAGGAAAGAATCGGGCACTATAAACGCTCCGATTCTTTCTCTCATATATATGCCTCCTATAAAACTACGCAAATGACACCACTCTACGAAGATAATCATATCATTATTGTCAATAAGGCGGCTGGTGAAATTGTGCAGGGAGATAAAACGGGAGATGCGCCACTAAGCGATATCGTTAAGGCCTATCTTAAGGAAAAATATAACAAACCTGGCGAAGTTTTTCTGGGAGTCGTTCACAGATTAGACCGCCCCGTGAGCGGAGTTGTTGTTTTCGCAAAAACGAGCAAAGCATTGACGCGACTGAATGAGATGTTTCGAAAAGGGGAAGTGCATAAAACCTACCACGCTATCATCCCACGACTCCCCAAACTAACAGCGACGGAATCCCCAGTGTTACTCCCACATTACTTAACGCGTAACGAGAAACAAAATAAGGCTTACGCATTCGCAAAAGAGGTGCAAGGAAGCAAGAAAGCCACTTTGGATTACCTACTTCTTGAATCCAGCGACCGATACGCCTTACTCCAAGTCAATCTACACACAGGGCGCCACCACCAAATACGTTGCCAACTCGCAACTGCCTTAGCCCCCATCAAGGGAGACTTAAAGTATGGTTCACCTCGCTCAAACGCTGACGGCAGTATCTGTTTGCACGCGCGGAAAGTAAGTTTCACCCACCCCGTTTCCAAACAAGAGATAAACATTACGGCGCCCTATCCCGCATTACCCATTTGGAGCATTTTTACCCCCTTAAACTAGTATTTTTCCAACTCTAACGTACAAAAAGAGCTTTTATTGCTAAATTAATATCTCAAGACAGAAGTTTTTCAGGAAAAATATAGGGACGTAATTAAGGAAATGATTATATTTGCACCGAATATCATGCCTAACTAGCCCCATAAGCAGTTTAACGCATCAGAAAGAAGAAAAAAAACTTAAACATTTTTTATATCACTATTTACATTACAACTATGAAAAAGTTAATGTTGGCTCTTGCTTTTGCAGGTTTTGCAACAGCAACTACAGCTCAGGAAAATGTTCCTGTTAAGAAGCACAGCGTTGCTACTAATAGCTTTTGGTCAAACTGGTTTGTAAGTGCAGGCGTTTCTTACAACGCATCTTACACATCACAAGAAGTTGACGTAAATGCGAATCCTTTTACTCACAAGCGTGGTGCATTCGCAGGTTCACTTGCAATCGGTAAGTGGTTTACTCCTGGTTTGGGTTTGCGCACAGTTGTTGACGCTGGTTGGTTAAGAAACGTCAATGCTAACCCTCACTATGACTTTAGTAACCCTCATGCAACTTGTTGCGGTGCAACAATGCACGGAACGAACAGATACATCAACATTCATGAAGATGTGATGTTCAACCTCCACAACCTTATTGGTGGTTATGACGCAAACCGCGTTTGGAGTTTCATCCCCTATGTAGGTTTTGGTTACATGCGTAACTGCTCAAACGACTATTCTAACTTCGCTGCACAAGTAGGTATCATCAATGACTTCCGTCTCAGCAAGCGTTTCTCAGCTTTTGCTGACCTTCAGATTCTCGGTTCTGAACCCGAAATGATTGGTGTACGCGGTAACAACCACGAAAGCCGCCTTTCTTTGCGCACTTGGGACAAGATGGCTAGCTTGAAGGTTGGTATCACTTACCAGATCAGCAAGACTTGCACTTGGGAAAACACTCCCGACCTCGCTGCAATCATGGCAATGAATCAGGAACAGCTTGACGCAGTTAATGCACAGCTCGCTGCTGAACAGCAGGAAACTGAAAAGCTCCGCGTTCTCCTTGCTCAGGCTGAAGCTAAGAAGCCTGAAGTACGCGTAGTTAAGGAAGTTCAATTCCTCGGCACTTCTGCTTCTGTATTCTTCAACACTGAATCTTCACGCATTGCTTCTCGCAAGGACCTCGTAAACGTTAAGGAACTCGCAGAACTCGCTAAGGAAAACGGCAAGACTCTCGTAGTAACAGGTTATGCAGATAGCAAGACTGGTTCTTCTGCTTACAACCAGAAACTTTCTGAAAAGCGTGCTGAAGCTGTTGCTAAGGAACTCGTTAAGATGGGTGTTTCTGAAGACAAGATCGTTGTTAAGGCAGAAGGTGGCGTAAACACTATCGCTCCTTACAGCTACAACCGTCGCGTAACTGTTAAGGTTCAATAATCAAATTACAATCTATATAAAAGAGTTGTGTACACATGTGTGCGCAACTCTTTTATATTTTTTCAACTTGCAAACCGCAAGAATTTTACGAAAGATGTAATCTAATGGAAGCCCAGAAAAGTACAGTGGTTTTTACAGCAATATGATTTTGAACGGAGGTTCAGAAAAAATCAGGGCAACTTAAATATCCTGTGCATAAGAAGTTTTTTATGCTGTAACGTATTCTACAAAAGTATGATTATCTAGATTCTAACTGAATACCCCCAAATCACCTCTTAGTTCACAAGGAACATTGCAAATTATAAGAGTGAACTTACCAAAGAAAGTTTTCAAAAAAACAACTACACTTCAATATTTCTGTCAAGGAACTACTTTTAGGCAAATAATGTTATATTTTACGTCCAGAAAAGTAAAGTTTCTGATACACAAAACGCTATTTTATAAAAAAATGATTACATTTGCATATTATTTTATGCCGATGTATGTAGAGAATCATACTAACGCTACGAATCACATAACAAGAAACATCAATTTTATATCACTATTTTACATTACAACTATGAGAAAGTTAATGTTGATTCTTGCTTTTGCAGGTTTTGCAACAGCAACTACAGCTCAGGAAAACGTTCCTGTTAAGAAACACAGCGTTGCTACGAATAGCTTTTGGTCAAACTGGTTTGTAAGTGCAGGCGTTTCTTACAACGCATCTTACACATCACAAGAAGTTGACGTAAATGCGAATCCTTTTACTCACAAGCGTGGTGCATTCGCAGGTTCACTTGCAATCGGTAAGTGGTTTACTCCTGGTTTGGGTTTGCGCACAGTTGTTGACGCTGGTTGGTTAAGAAACGTCAATGCTAACCCTCACTATGACTTTAGTAACCCTCATGCAACTTGTTGCGGTGCAACAATGCACGGAACGAACAGATACATCAACATTCATGAAGATGTGATGTTCAACCTCCACAACCTTATTGGTGGTTATGACGCAAACCGCGTTTGGAGTTTCATCCCCTATGTAGGTTTTGGTTACATGCGTAACTGCTCAAACGACTATTCTAACTTCGCTGCACAAGTAGGTATCATCAATGACTTCCGTCTCAGCAAGCGTTTCTCAGCTTTTGCTGACCTTCAGATTCTCGGTTCTGAACCCGAAATGATTGGTGTACGCGGTAACAACCACGAAAGCCGCCTTTCTTTGCGCACTTGGGACAAGATGGCTAGCTTGAAGGTTGGTATCACTTACCAGATCAGCAAGACTTGCACTTGGGAAAACACTCCCGACCTCGCTGCAATCATGGCAATGAATCAGGAACAGCTTGACGCAGTTAATGCACAGCTCGCTGCTGAACAGCAGGAAACTGAAAAGCTCCGCGTTCTCCTTGCTCAGGCTGAAGCTAAGAAGCCTGAAGTACGCGTAGTTAAGGAAGTTCAATTCCTCGGCACTTCTGCTTCTGTATTCTTCAACACTGAATCTTCACGCATTGCTTCTCGCAAGGACCTCGTAAACGTTAAGGAACTCGCAGAACTCGCTAAGGAAAACGGCAAGACTCTCGTAGTAACAGGTTATGCAGATAGCAAGACTGGTTCTTCTGCTTACAACCAGAAACTTTCTGAAAAGCGTGCTGAAGCTGTTGCTAAGGAACTCGTTAAGATGGGTGTTTCTGAAGACAAGATCGTTGTTAAGGCAGAAGGTGGCGTAAACACTATCGCTCCTTACAGCTACAACCGTCGCGTAACAGTTAAGGTTCAGTAATCTATTTACACCTCAATAAACAAAGAGTTGTGCACTTATGGGTGCGCAACTCTTTTGCTTTATAATTAATCTAAGTGCAATAGGCAAAACAAAAATACTCTTTGTCGAACGGATGTCTCATATCGGTGCGACAAAGAGTATTTTTGTTTACACAAATTCAGATATTGTTTTTAAACATACAAATCTTGGGTACATAATTTCTAATATCATTCTCAGAACAAACGAATCTTGTGTAAACTCTTTTTGTTATTATTCTCGGAACGAACGAATTAGCGGTGTTTCTATCAAAGAAAAAGAGCCTGAACAATGTTCAAGCTCTTAACTTTTGTGCGACTCTTGGAATTATTCGCCAGGAACGATTGCACCAGAGGGACAAACGTCTGCGCAAGTACCACAATCTACGCAAGAATTAGGGTCGATAGAATACTTTTCGCCTTCAGAAATAGCACCAGAGGGACATTCGTCAATACAAGTACCGCATGCGATACAATCGTCTGTAATTACGTAAGCCATAATTGTAAGTTTTAAATGAGTGATTTGTTATGTTTATGTCTTGTTGTTTTCCTTTGTCTTGCAAAGATACACCGACCCGCTCAATAAACAAACTAAAACCTACTTTTTTTAAGCATCTTCCCCAAAGTTTTTCTTGCCATCTCCCAGAATTGAGTTAATTTTGCAACGTAGAGGGGGTATGGTTTTACGACATCAAAGAAAATAAGACTCGTGAGGTATCGCTCACACCTCCAAAATTAGAACCTTTAATCATGAGATACTTCTTCATCCTCCTGTCCTTCATCTCCGTGAGCATATTTGCTCAGGAACGCAAGGTGCAAAACAAACCCTTTATCGACGAACGCCGTTTCCACTATGGATTCTTCTTTGGCATTCACGACCAAGGCATTGAATTTGAAAACAATGGTTATATCGATCCCGCAACGGGCGCTCAGTGGAGCGTTGAAAACGACAAGATGAACCTTGGATTCACTGTGGGCGTCTTAGGTGACTGGCGCATCAATCGCTATGTCGCATTGCGCCTGCAACCATCCCTTCATTTTGGCAGTAAGCACCTAAGTTTTTACGACCATAGTTCGGGAAAGAAGGAATCTCAAGACATGAAGTCGGCCTTGATTTCATTGCCCGTTAACGTAAAACTTGCAGGTCCACGCTTTAATAACTACCGCCCCTACGTCATTGGAGGTATCAGCGCAAATTACGACTTGACGGCAAAGAAGCATACCTTGTTGCGCACCGAACCTCTCTCCTTCTGCCTTGAAGCAGGTTTGGGGTGCGATTTCTACTTGCCTTTCTTCAAGATGATTCCTGAATTAAAATTCAGTTTCGGACTTAACGACATTCTGAAGAAAGATCGTAGCGACCTGCTGGATTCCTCGCAACAGGTCTTCACACAAAGCGTCAATAAGGCAACTATGAATATGGTGACGCTGACACTTTACTTTGAATAGGCAACGCACAACCGTCCATATCATGAACAAACGATTTTTTGAACCTTGCATCGGCAAGAACTTTAACGAAGGAATCAATGGCAAGAAAGTATTGGTTTTAGGCGCAAGTTTTTATTGCCCACACACATGCTGTCAGTTTCATAATGAGTGTACGAGCAGAGAAAAGAAGGACAGCAGCGCCTATGATTTAATTTGTCCAGATTACAACAAAAACGGAGAAACTTGCTCTCTGTCTAAAAGCCCTTTTTACGAATTAGACGACGAACAATCCCCCACGTACAATAATTTTGCACGTGCTATGACCAATTGCCTTCATGGTAGCGTGCATGAAAACTTTTACAGAGACTTTTGGGATAAAGTTGCGTTTACCAATTTCGTTCAATTTTTCCTTCCCTCATGGAAAACTTTACCCTCCGATTGCACAGGAAGGGACTTGGACGCACTGCGTGAAGTCATTGAAATGCTTCATCCTGACGTAGTCATCATTTGGGGATGCGTTACGAAATTTCCTATTATTGAGCGCTTCTGTTATGACTTTAACACCAACACAACAGATGGATACATCTACCATTCCAACGCTTTTGAGCACAAGGAAATAACGTTCCTAAATACGTATCACCCCTCTTCCCCCAATTTTTTAGACAATGGTCTTTTAGAAAAATACGTTAAAGAGGTTTTTGGTCAGTAACAACAACTTCACATCTTTATCCTAAAAATGGGTGTCCTACGAACTTTTAACCGTAGGACACCCATTTTGTGTTCTCTATGCTAATCCATGCGCACAGCCTTCGTCACGTTTTCAATCTTACGTAAGGCGTCACACACCATGTGAATGTCATCAACGTGATAGACACTAACGATGAGCGACCCTTCAAAGATGCCGTCGTTTGTCTTCAACGTAATTTCCTTCACGAGGAACTGCTGGAGAGTTTCAAAGCAGTCTGCGATGCTGTGAAGAACCCCCTTGGCATCTACACCACGCACGAAGATACGCGTGTCAAAGTAGCGCTGGCGTCCGGTATTCCAAGAGCAGGCTATAATATTATTGCCGTGGCGCGTCTTATACTTATTTGCCGTTTCGCATTGACGACGGTGGATTTCAAGAGTTCCGTTTTCTGTAATATAACCAAGAACGTCATCTCCTGGTACCACATTACAACATGAACTAAATGTACAATGCTGCAAGTTTCCCTCGTCAAGCGCAAGAACTTTCTTCTTGTTCAGCGCCTTTACAAATTCGCGTGTTTCAAGAGTTGCAGCATCTTCCGTAAGCGAAACCGCCTCCTCTTCCTTTGACTTGTTTAGGAATGTCAGGAACTTGCGCCAACCGTTGTTAGAGTTCTTTCCTGCCAAGCGGTCAACATCTGCCTCAGTGAGTACCACCTGCTTTTCTGAAACAGCAAGAAACAACTCGTCACGAGTCTTCACGCCATATTGCTTACAAAGTTTTTCAACAATGTTCGTGTTATACGCCAGGTCATGAGTTTCCAAAAATTCCTTCAGCAACTGTTCGCCCTTCGCTTCCTTTTCACGACGCTCACGGCGTAAGATGGCTTGAATCTTTCCGCGAGCCTTTGCTGACGTAGCAAAGTTTAACCACTCGGATTGCACATGCTGTGTCTTTGAAGTGAGGATTTCGATTTGGTCACCGCTTTTAAGTTGGTAACTCAAGGGTTCGAGTTTGTGGTTTACCTTGGCTCCGAAACAGTGACTACCAAGGAAGGAGTGGATAGAGAAGGCGAAGTCGAGCACTGTGCTACCTGCGGGCATCGTTTTGATTTCTCCCTTCGGTGTGAAGACTAAGATTTCACGCGCATAGAGGTTCAACTTGATGGTATCAAGTAAGTCAAGCGTGTCAGGCTGAGGGTCGTCTAAGATTTCCTTAATGGAGTTGAGCCAACCGTCAAGTTCTGTTGCGTCATACTCAGAACCGGGCGCCTTATACTTCCAATGCGCCGCAAAACCTTGCTCTGCGATGTCATCCATTCTGTCAGAGCGAATCTGCACTTCAATCCACTTACCGCTGCTACTCATAAACGTGTTGTGGAGTGCCTGATAACCGTTAGCCTTCGGCGAAGAGAGCCAATCGCGAAAGCGTGTCGGGTGCGGACGATAGATACTCGTGAGCGCAGCATAGATGCGGAAGCATTCGTTAATCTCTTCCTCACGATTCTGAGGCGTGAAGACAATGCGAATTGCCATAATGTCGAAGACCTCTTCGAAAGAAACCTTCTTCATCTGCATCTTTTTCCAAATAGAATACGGACTCTTGATGCGCGCCTTAATTGAATACTGACAACCCATCTTATCCAGCACCTCACGTATGGGCGGGATGAAATTATTAAAGTTGTCATCGAGTTCCATTTGCGAATTCTCCAACTTCTGAAGAATATCCTGATACGCCTCTGGGTGTTCGTACTTAAAACTTAGGTTTTCAAGTTCCGTCTTGATTTTGTTAAGTCCCAGACGGTCGGCAAGAGGCGCAAAAATGTATTGCGTTTCGCCCGCAATCTTATATTGCTTTGAGGGCAACATAGATTCGAGGGTGCGCATGTTGTGCACACGGTCAGATATCTTAATGAGAATCACACGAATGTCATCGCTCATCGTGAGCAGAAGTTTCTTAAACGTCTCTGCCTGCAAAGATGCGCGGTCGCCAAAGATACCTCCAGAGATTTTTGTGACACCCTCTACGATGTTTGCCACTTTCGGCCCGAAGAGGTTGCAGAGATCCTCATTTGTGTAATCCGTATCCTCCTCCACGTCGTGCAGAAGAGCGGCACAAATAGAGGTTGACCCCAATCCAATTTCCTCACAGGCCACCTGAGCTACGGCTATGGGGTGAAGGATATAGGGTTCGCCCGAACGACGACGCACTCCCTTGTGCGCCTGTTTGGCAAAGTTGAATGCCTTAGTGATAATATCGACCTTACCTCGGTGGTTAGATGCCAGATAAGTGTCTATCAACTTCTGAAAAGCGGCATTTATAAGGATTTCATCCTGTATTTCTTGCGGAGTTAAGGGTTTGTCGGACATAGCTTTGAATTTGCGTTGTACATTTGGGATGCGTGAAACGGTGTGAACGTCATGCGCACCACAAATGGTATGATTAACTATTTAAAGTCCTACTTCACACGAAGTTTTCTACCTACTCGGATATTGTTATTCTTAAGCCCGTTCAAGCGTTTGATTTTTGCAACGGTCGTGCGGTTTCTCTTTGCGATGCCACCAAGAGTGTCGCCCTTGCGTACGGTCACATAAACGGGTTTATTCTTCGGTTCCGATTTCTTTGGTTTCTGAGGAGTGACGGCAGGAGTCGTTGTTGTTGTGGCAACTGTCTGCTCTCCTACTTCAACCTCCTTACGACGCTTGAAAAATTCGTCATAACGGTGGTCGTAAATCGTATCCCCAAGGTCAATAAAGGTTAAGATTTTTTCCTGAGGCAAGCGCAATGCATAAGGTTTCACATCCCCGGGAATCTGGTCCATTTTATATTGCGGGTTCAGCGCACGAATGGCCTCCTTATCAATATCACAGAGATCAGCAATCTGTTCGAAATGCAAATTTCGGTTAATCATCACCGTGTCTGTAGCAATGGGATAAGCCGTACGCAAAGGTTCAATCTGATGTTCGCAATAATAATACATGGCATAGTTTGCCGCAATGAAGGCAGGCACATAACCACGCGTTTCCGTAGGAAGGTAAGGATAGATTTTCCAATAATCTGTAGAACCTCCCGCGCGGTGAATGGCCTTATTCACATTACCGGGACCGCAATTGTAGGCCGCGATTACAAGATTCCAATCCTTGTAAATGCCATAGAGTTCCTTCAACATCAGTGCGGCTGCCCATGTTGACTTTACGGGATCCTGACGTTCATCAACGAGACTGTTTACTTCCAATCCGTAACGCTGCCCCGTAGCCAAGAGGAATTGCCAAAGACCTACGGCTCCCGCCTTGCTACGTGCCGTAGGGTTGAGCGCAGATTCGATCACGGGAAGATACTTCAACTCCAAGGGCAAACCATTTGCCTCTAAGGCCTCCTCAAACATGGGTACGTAGAAATTACCTGCCGCAAGACAAAAACTAATCGTACGACTATTCTTCGTCGTATAGCGTTCGATAAATTCCTGCACAATACTGTTGTAAGGGAATTCCATAATCCCAGGAATGCGACTCAAGCGCTCGGCATAATCTTCGGGAGTTAAGTTTGACAAATACTCCGTCGTCGTCATTTCTTCCTCAGGGAAGAGATATTGACGCGAATTCCATTGCATCATCAAGGAATCTACACTCAACAACATCCCTTCGGGGAGTCCTATGCGCTCATCTGTGCCAATCGCATCGTCATGAACGGTGATGACTTCCGTTTGTTGCGCCATCAATGTGGAACAACAAGCAGAAGAAGCAAAGAGTAATGTAAATAATCTATTCTTAAGAGACATTTTATAAATTTTAGCGGATGGTAGGTTTGAAATAAGCGGCACTACACTAAAGAATTTCAACCGAACATGCCTTGCTAAGTCAGCACAAACATGCTCTTGAAAAACCTTGCCTTTGGAGGGGTGTAAAAAGATTCTATATCTTTTGTTCGCGTTAGTATTTCTTTTTGAAATCTTAATAATACTTTTTCCCGTAATTCTAATTTAGGAATCACGAGACGTCACTCTCGCTCCTTACACTCCTTTCTTGCGTGCCAAAACTCCCTGTTGGTTCTAAAAGTTTATGGAACACCCAACTCCATACGACTGTTGCTGCATGCGCATATCCTGAGGGTTGGTGTTAATCACCGTAGGCTCAAGGCGCATTGTGAGGTCGGGGGTTATGTCAAACTCCGAGAGTTGCGCATCTACGTAAGCATCAATCACGGAAAGGATATACACCCCCGCAAAGCAAAATACGGAGAGGTCGCGCCAACGTCTGTACGTGTTCTTCTTATTCTTGAAGATTTCCTTATAGCGATTCTCCCTGCCCGTAATGTCAAAGTTTGGGGGCAAAAAGTCCTTGTAACTCTGCGTTGCCGGATTGTCATCCATAATGTCGAGATAGGCCTGAGAATAATCGCTATACATCTGCTGGTTCCAGGTAAAGGCATACGTACATCCCAAGAAACCACCATAAACCAAGGGCAGTTTCCAATACTTACGGTTGTAGATTTGCCCCGCTCCAGGAATCACGAGCGCCAACCACAAAGCGCGCTGAGGGTCGGGCACGAACTGCGCCTTCCTTAAGTCGCGCTCTTGCTTCTTCAGTCGCTTCTCGTTGATAGGAAACTTGATGTTTATCGTATCGACCTTAATGGTGTCTGCCATGTAAGGCGCTTGCGCCAACGAGTCTGTTTCAAGGGTCATTGCTACAGGTGCTGCGGTCACAGAATCACTCTTCACAACGGGACTTACCTTAACATCCAAGAGTCGCGCTTGCGCTGTCGCCACTTGCAGACCAACACAAGTGAGGCAAAGAATTATAAGCGTGAATAATCGTTTCATCATAGTTTGAAAATCACTCAACCCCTCATTTTGTCGAAGAGTTCGATAATGCGCGTCAATTCCTCTTCATTTTCGAAGGGGATGCTGATTTTACCTTTCCCTTGTTGTGAGCAGGTCATCTGAACTTTTGTCTTGAAGAAGTCAGAGAGTTGCGTTTTCAACACC
This sequence comes from uncultured Prevotella sp., assembly GCA_937906765.1. Lineage (GTDB taxonomy): Bacteria > Bacteroidota > Bacteroidia > Bacteroidales > Bacteroidaceae > Alloprevotella. Next base: position 3,627 of record CALCUV010000243.1, on the reverse strand, counting down.
TTAAATTCCTCGGGGAGCAACACCTTCTTGTCCTGAAGCGTGCGTTTGCCGCTCTTCACTGCTTCACCGGCATTAATCTGCGCCACCATTTCTTCAATCTGACGCACAGAGTAACCCTTTTCAAGCACTTCCTTGAAAAACTTCACCTGCATCGCGGGATCAGCAAGCGAAAGCAAAGCGCGTGCATGCCCCTTGTCTATCTGGCGGTTTTTAATGGCCATCTGCACCTGTGCAGGAAGTTTGAGCAAGCGAAGCGTGTTGGCAATTGTAGCACGATTTTTACCAATCTTCTCACTCAATTCTTCTTGCTTAAGGTTGTAGCGCTCAATCAAGTGCTGATATGCCAAGGCCACTTCTATAGGATTGAGTTCTTCACGCTGAATATTCTCCACTAAGGCCATCTGCATCATGTTTTCATCATCAGCAGTGCGAATATAGGCAGGAATGCGCTGAATTCCCGCCATCTGTGAAGCGCGCCAACGACGCTCTCCGGCAATAATTTGATAGCGGTCGTCGCTTAATTGGCGAAGCGTGATGGGTTGGATAATTCCAAAATTTCGTATCGAATCAGCAAGTTCCTCCAAGGCTTTCTCGTCAAATTCTCGGCGAGGCTGATTGGGGTTTGCTTCTATTTGTGAGAGCGCAATTTCGCTAATGGATGAAGAGCCACTGGTTTCTACTTCTTCTTGAGTAGAAATCAAAGCGTCTAATCCGCGACCAAGCGCTGCATATTTCTTCTTGATTGCCATATGTGAGAGTTATAGTCTTGAGGTCATAAGGTTCGGAGGTTCTGAGGTTAAGAAGTTCTGAGGTTAAGAAGTCCCGTTAAACCTTAAACATTCATCATTAAACCTTAAACGTTAACCGTTCATCCTTAAACGTTAACCGTTAACCGTTCATCGTTCATCGTTAAACCTTAAACGTTCACCGTTAACCTTGATTCTTACTGATAATTTCCTTTGCCAAAGCCAAGTGATTCTTAGCCCCTGTTGAGTCTGCGTCGTAAAGGATTACGGGCAAACCATGCGAGGGTGCTTCCGAGAGTTTCACGTTGCGCTGAATGACGGTCTTGAACACGAGTTCCTGGAAGTGGCGCTTCACTTCGTCATAGATTTGATTTGCCAAGCGCAAACGTGAATCATACATTGTCAACAAGAAACCTTCAATCGAGAGCGAGGGGTTCGTCTTGCGTTTAATAATGCGGATAGTGTCAAGGAGTTTGGAGATTCCTTCCAATGCAAAATATTCACACTGTACGGGAATAATCACCGAGTCTGCCGCCGTGAGCGCATTGACTACCATAAGTCCGAGCGAAGGAGAACAGTCGATGAGTATGTAGTCATACTCTGCTTTGATAGGTGCTAATACGTTCTTGAAAACGCGTTCGCGGTTCTTGAAATTCAGCATTTCGATTTCCGCACCTACAAGGTCTATGTGTGAAGGTATAATGTCAAGATTTTCTATGTCTGTTGTGTAGATGGCTTCGCGTACGTCAATCTTGTTTACAAGACATTGGTAGATGGATGCGTCAATCTGACTCAAGTCCACGCCCAAACCCGAAGAGGCATTCGCCTGAGGGTCGGCATCAATAAGCAACACTTTCTTTTCAAGTGTGGCCAAAGATGCAGCAAGATTCATCGAAGTGGTGGTCTTACCTACCCCACCTTTTTGGTTTACTAAAGCAATAATTTTTCCCATTATTTTCTGTTTAGGAGTGCTTCAAATTAGTGCCAAAAGGGCACTTTTACGGATTTTGCAAAGATACTTATTTTTTCTTATATGAGTCTTGCTTAAAGAATAAATTACTACTTTTGTCGGAAAATAAAACAAAGACTCTGGTTTCTTACTGAGCACAGCGCCCCTTTAAGACATCAGAACCCCAGAAATTCACATCATCTATGCGACCTCTCATACTCATTTCAAACGATGACGGTTACACCGCCAAAGGTATCAACTTTTTGATAGAAATTCTCCGTCCCTACGCCGACCTTTACGTAATGGCGCCCGACGGTCCTCGCTCGGGCGGAAGTTGCGCTATAACATCTTCTGTTCCTTTACGTTATCGCACCATTAAGGAAGAAGAAGGACTCACCATTTGTGCTTGCACGGGCACTCCTGCCGACTGCGTTAAAGTTGCGCTTAATGACGCCATGACGCGTCGCCCTGACATGGTCATCGGAGGCATTAACCATGGTGACAATTCGGCAGTTAATGCGCATTATTCAGGAACGATGGGCGTTTGTTACGAAGGCGCGATGTCGGGGTTCCCTTCTATCGCCTTTTCATTGGATAATCATAGTTCTGATGCGGATTTTACGCCCTTAAAATCTTACATCGTTGACATCACTTTGAAGGTTTTAAAAGAGGGATTGCCTCACTTCACTTGCCTTAACGTAAACTTCCCCAACACGGCGGAATTTAAGGGCATCAAGGTGTGTCGCATGGGAATCAGTCGTTGGGTTAAGGAGACCAACAAGTGTTTCCATCCCACAACGAAGCAACCCTATCTTTGGTTGGTGGGAAACCGCGAAAATCTTGAACCTGAAGCGACCGACACAGATATTTGGGCGCTCGAAAACAACTATGTTGCCGTGACACCCGTGACACTTGACGTGACAGATTACGCGTTATTGAAGTCCTTCAGTTTTGACTAAAAACGAAGGAGTCAAAGCTGCTCAAAACAAAGATAGAATTACGGCGCACAAAGTCTCAAATTCGGCGCAGAAAGTCTCAAATTGTTGCGACTCTTTCTCAGTTTATTTTCCCCTCTTCTAACCTGCTTATTTTCAAGCGTTCATCACGCCCATTTTTCTCGCATGAAATACTTTCTCATCGTAGGTGAAGCCAGCGGCGATCTCCATGCAGCTCACCTCATGCAAGCCCTAAAACAAAATGACCCGCATGCAGATTTTCGCTTCTATGGAGGCGACGAAATGCAGCGAGTTGGAGGCACACTTTTGTGCCACTACAAGCACCTTGCTTATATGGGATTCATCCCCGTTTTGCTTCACTTGCGCACGATTCTCAAGGGTATGGCGCGCTGTAAGGCAGAGATTGCGGAGTGGCGCCCTGATTGCGTAATTTTGGTGGATTATCCGGGGTTCAATCTGAAGATTGCGAAGTACGTCAAGACGCAAAACATTTGCCCCGTCTATTACTACATCTCGCCCAAGATTTGGGCTTGGAAGGAACACCGAATCAAGGATATCCGCGCCTATGTTGACCGTCTGTTTTCGATTCTTCCCTTTGAGGTGGACTTCTTTGAGGGGAAACATCACTACCCCATTTCCTACGTAGGTAATCCTACGGTGGACGAAATCTGTCAGTTCCGCGCTTCTTACACAACGACTTTCGAGGATTTCTGTAAGCACAATGACCTTGACCCGAAGCGTCCCATCATTGCCCTACTTGCGGGCAGCCGTAAGCAGGAGATTAAGGACAATCTTTGCCGTATGTGTGAGGCAGCGGCACCTTATGTCGAGCAAGGGTATCAGTTGGTGTTGGCAGGCGCACCTTCTATCACACAGGAGTATTACGACTACACGCTTCAACGACTGAAATGGCCGAAAGAGCGTTTGCCACGCATCCTTCGCTCACAAACTTACCCCCTACCCTCTCATGCCACGG
>CALCUV010000242.1 GCA_937906765.1 uncultured Prevotella sp. | reverse complement strand
GTTTTGGACCACAGAGGGGATGGTGCGACGGGCTGGAGTATGGGTTGGAAACTCAATCAGTGGGCGCGTCTCCACGATGGCAATCGTTCGTACAAACTTTACGGAAACTTGCTCAAGAATGGCACAGCCGACAACCTTTGGGACGTACATCCTCCATTCCAAATCGATGGTAATTTCGGCGGTACGGCAGGTGTGACCGAAATGCTCCTACAGAGTCATGCGGGTTGTATTCATTTGCTCCCCTCTTTGCCCGATGCGTGGGCGGAAGGTAGCATTCAGGGACTCCGTGCTCGCGGTGGTTTCTATGTAGATATCGAGTGGAAGGAAGGCAAACTCGCTGAGGCACGCATCAAAGCCACTCAGGAAGGCACATGTAACGTGCGCTACGGCGAACTTACCGCTGCCATCCATCTCAAAAAGGGAGAAACCTGCATCGTCAACTTTGACGGCGAATCGTTGAAGTTGCGCAAGAAATAAACTCACGTTTCCCACTCCGTAACCCTTTTGAATGGGTAAGGAAATGGGAGTGAGTGAAAACTCTATCTATTATAGAAAAAACAAAGTTACTCATAGTGCGAACTATGAGTAACTTTGTTTTTTTTATTTGAGACTTAATTTTAACGGTTTCTATCTAAATTGTATTCATTTGTTTCTTAGACCGATAAGTGTAGTATATTTTCGAAGGGGAGTCGCGCTCTATCAGAAGACGATGCCACAGGGCGACGTGCCTACGGTGTATTGCGTCTTGAAATGTCCCTCAGCGTCATAATGATACAAGAGGCCAGGCGAAGTGTAATCATAAAGCGAGAGTTGAGAGGTCACAAAGATGTCACCATTAGGGGCACACTGAATGGCAATAGGCATTGCGGGGAGCGGATCTTCGAGAAGGTTGTCTGTAAGTAGGGCTCCCGTACGCACGTCATAAGCACTATAGGTGTTCATCGTTTCATAGGTCGTCCAATCCGTAACGGCATTAATCACCAATAACTTTTCGCCTTGAAGGGTAATGAAAGAACCGTCACAAAGATAGGTGCTTGTGCCCGTGTGAGGGTCAACTTTATACACCTTTGAGACCGTTTCGGCATAATCTCCGCGACACACGAGGATGAGTGTGCCATCCGCCGCCGTAAGCAACTGTCCGGGGTTCATGCCTACCGCAATGTCATTGCCCAAAGTGAGGTCCGCAAGCGAGAGTCGCGCTATGCGGAAACCATTTTCGTAAGTGGGATAATTATATCCGTCGGAGATGCTGATGAAAAGTTCACCCTCCGAAATGGTCATATTACTGGGATTCGGACCTACGGCTATGTGTTTCGCCAAAGTCAAGTCCTCGCGATGATACACCGAAAGATAACCGTCGTTATTCGTTACGAAGAGGTAATCAGCGGTTGCCGAAACCGCCGTTGGGACATTCGTCGTGATGGTTCCCACCACCGACAAATCAGCTGCGTTTAGCGCCCACACACGATTGGATTCCTGCGCGGGAACATAAAGCATGTTGCCATAGGTAGTGCCTGCCTGAGGAGAACCTCCGAGACTTACGCCATTCTTAGCCATAAAGGCATCGCTAACGACCTCACCCGTCTCCGTATTCACCGCACTGATGCTGCCATCAATGCCATCGTAATAAGAACCTTGGTTAATGACGTAGAAGGAAGCGGAAGCGGGCGCAGGGGGAGGCGCTGGCGTTTCATCGGATGAAGAACAAGCCACGAAAAGTAGGCAGATAAGGGGAAGGAGGTAACGCGTGAGTGTGTGCATAATGTTAGTGTTTTGGATGGTTAGACATGTGTTTCTTGGTGAAAGAGGTTGTGTGTTTAACAAAAGGGGGTTGTGTCTTTGACAGAAGAACTTTATATTTTGACAGAAGAACATAAGTACATAAGGTTAGGCAATAATATAGCAGTAGATCCAACTTGATTTTTCATGACGCTGAAGGCGTCACCGCTAAATAACCGGGGAGTTTGAGCGAAGCGAATATCTCCGGACGCGGACTGTAATAGAGTGCACCCTGAATGGGTGCCCTAATAATTGGAAAACTGGGTGTTGGGGCACCCTTTCAGGGTGCATCATACGACTATTACTTCCGGGGGTGCGCCTTCAGCGTACCCCGCGGTTACTGAGCGGAGACGCCTTCAGCGTCTAAAATACACTCGGTTCAATTATATATTATCCCCTAAATCTATGTTTGTCACATGCTCTCTTCTGTTCTTTTGTTCTTCTGTCCAAAGACAAAGTGCTTCTGCCTCGACTTGTGTTTTAGACAAAAGAACATAAGTACATAAATCTATGTTTGTCACGTTGCCTCTTCTGTTCTTTTGTTCTTCTGTCAAAAAACTTTGTTCTTCTGTCTAAAGACAAAGTAGTTCTGTCAAAAGACCTATGTTCTTTTGTCAAAATAAAGAGTCTCCATTTTAAAGACTATAGGCCAACGTAATGACAAAGCGGCGCGTAGGCATGGGGTAACGGCGCACAATTTCATAGTTTTTGTTGAGCAGGTTATGGAGCGAAAGGCTTGTCTTCAAGACTCCCGTGGGCAGGTTAAAGTTGCGGTAACACGTAAGTCCGAGTTCGCCATACCCCGAAAGGCGTGTGCTGGGCGCATGATTGTTAGTTGCCCAACGCGATGAGGCCCCCGAGAAATTAAGTCCGCAATTGATCCAGGGATTTTCCCAAACAAGGTGTGCCGCACCACTATGGTGGGGCAGATAAGCCGATTGTTTTCCGTAAGAGTTATCAATAGGCGACGTTCTGTCGGCAGCATCTTGAAAGGAATAGTTTGCCGAGAGCAAGAGGGTGTGACGTGGCGCCAAGCGTTGGTTGAGTTGCAGCGTGGCATCCACTCCTTTGACGATGACTTTGCCTCTGTTTTCCGTGCGCCATACAAAGAGGTTGTAGGGTACGGAAGATATTTTGTCGGTCAAGTCGTTGTAATACCCGTCAATGCTGAAGCGCAGAGCGGGACCCTCAACTCCTAATTTCCCTTGCCAAGTTGCTCCCAACCCCAACTGACGTGTGCGCTCGGGTTTGA
>CALCUV010000241.1 GCA_937906765.1 uncultured Prevotella sp. | reverse complement strand
AAAGTAACGCACAGGGGCGAGATAAGCAGAGGAAAGAAGGGGGATGGAAGGCATGGAGGGAGCGTTTAGAGTGAGGAGTTTGTAGTGAGGAGTGAAGAGGGCGTTACAACTTGTCTCACAGGGTGGAACGTTAGTTGAGCAAGAGGAACAATCTGTCGAAACGGATGGCACCATCTTTTACTCCATAACTCACACAAAAGGGTTTGCCAATAAAAGCTCGGAAAGGCACCAGACCATAAGGCACATGTTGTGTCTCCATCCAATAATAGTCGTTCAGGAATGCCACAGTTTTCACCCCGCGTCCGTCAATCAGAATCTCCTTATTATCTCGCAACGTGACAAATGCCCCTTCTTTGCGAAGCAGGTGGTAAAGTTGGCGTGCGTTGTGGGGAGTAACTTCAATTTCTTGACCTGCCGCGGGCACTACAAGAGGTTTGTCCGTCTGCGAACGGCGAAGTGCATACACTTCCTGTCTTTCTGTGTCCATCCAAACGGTATCTCCGGGCAAGGCAGTGCAAGTTGCGAGACACACAGGTGCTTCTGGGCGTTGCTGATGGCGGAATGCTGCGCGGTCACCCAGTTGTGGGCGCGAATCTCCTACAAATGCCAAGCGGTTGACGAGAATGCGGTCGCCGCTATGCACTCCCCATTCCACAATACTGCCTTCCGCCACATACTGCGTGAGGAAGAAATAACGCACTACAACGAGCACCAATGCGGCAATGAGTAGTGGGAGTATGTAAAGGCGGAACTTGCGTAGTTTCATAAGGAGAGGTGACAAGTTTATGAGGAATGAGAAAATGAGAGCGTTAGATGAGCACCATGAAGACGGATTGGTCACCCATGAAATCCGTCTTGTTTACTCGTCTGTCTGTGCAATTCGTGTTTGTTTAGAACTTTGTTTTAAACAAGCGTTTCCAGCGGATACCTCCGTCCAAGATGCCACGGTCGGGGTCTAATGAAAGCCAAACGAAGAGGGGTTTGCCGACGATATGATCCTCAGGAACGAATCCCCAGAAGCGAGAGTCGGCCGAGCAATCGCGATTGTCGCCCATCATCCAGTAATAGTCTTGTTGGAAGGTGTATTCCGTAGCGACTTTTCCGTTAATGTAGATTTGATTGTTCTTAACCTCGAGCGTGTTACCCTCAAATTGGGTGATGCAAGGGGCATAGATGGGCAATTCTTCCAATTTCAGTGCGCGCTTTTCGCCTTTCTTAGGAATCCAAATGCCGTTGGGTCCGCCGTAATTGGCAGCGGTCCAATCCTTTGTCATATTGATGGGGTAGAGACCGTCACTTGCGGATTCCGCTAAGGGAGCATTTTTCTGGATAAACCCAAGGCGTTCGAGTTCTGCCTTAGTGCCTTGTGTGAGAGGCAGACCGTGACCCGACTGATAGGATTGTACGTCTTCGAAACTGATGCCTAATTCCTTCAATGTCGCCTCATCCACACTCTTAAGGAAGACAACGTTGTAATTAAATTGCGCATGCTCGGGTTGAGGTTGGGCTTTGCCGTCAAGATGTATCACTCCGTCAACAATGCGAAGCACTTGCCCGGGAAGACCTACGCAACGCTTCACATAGTTATCCTTACGGTCAGTGGGACGTACGACAATTTCGCCAAAGATTTGGGGATTGTCCAAAATGTATTGGCGACCGAGAGCATACTGACGTTTATAGAGGAGTTGCTGATGCTCATAGGTCATGCTCTCTGTGGGAGTGATGTCGGCATTACTTTCCAAGAGAATCTGCTGACCGATTTGGTAACACATCGTTCGGTAATCGGGATTCGTAGCTTTGATGCAAACGGTGTCGCCTGCGGGAAAGTTGAACACAACAATATCATTGAGTTCCACCTGTCCCAATCCCTTCAAGCGGCGATACTCCCACTGCGGACTATCCAAGTAACTCTTGCCCCCACCAAGGATTGCGGGCATCGTGTTTTGCGTAAGCGGCATGGTGAGTGGCGTACGCGGAACGGCAGGTCCATAACTCAATTTGCTCACACAGAGATAGTCGCCCACAAGCATCGTTTTCTCTAACGAAGAAGTGGGAATCACGAAATTCTGGAAGAAGAAGTTGTTCAAGAAATAGATAGCGATGCCCGCAAAAACGAGAGCGTCCACCCAGCTCATCACAAAGCGATAAAGGGGATTCTCAAGTTCCTTCCACCATCCCCATTTGATGTACTTCGTAAAGTAAACATCAAAAATAAGTGGCGCAGCGAGCAATCCCCACCAGGAACCCACCCAATAGAGAAAGATGAAGTAGAGCACAAGGTAGAGACTTCCCTTAATGCAATCCATGCGTGTGGCCTTAAGAAACACTATTTTAGGCGTTTGTTGCTGTTTTTTCATGTCGTGTGGGAATTAAAAGTCAAAGAGGTCGTCAGTCGTGAGCAAACCCGTATGTTCCTTCGTAAACTCTGCGGCAAGAACGGCACCGAGTGCGAATCCGCGACGATTGTGTGCGTCGTGAGTAATCGTAATTTGGTCGGCAGGAGAGTCGTAAGTAATCGTGTGAATACCGGGCACCTCATCGCGGCGAATAGCGTCAATACGAAGGGCACTGTCTGCCACTTGCTTGCTTCCGCTAATCGTTCCGTCGGCATTATGCACCTCGCCGAGCGCCCACTCTTGCTTACGGTCGAGCGCATCAATCACTTGTTCGGCAAGGGTTACCGCAGTGCCCGAAGGGGCATCCAGTTTGTGAATGTGATGTGTCTCTTCCATCTCCACGTTATACTCAGGGAAGCGATTCATAATCTTTGCCAAGTACTTATTAACGGCACAGAAAATCGCCACTCCAAGACTGAAGTTAGAAGCCCAGAAAAGCGTCTTGCCCTGTTGCTCACAGAGTTCACGCACTTCCGCATCGTGTTGCTCGCGCCAGCCTGTCGAACCGCTAACTACCTTTACACCCTGCTCAAAAGCGCGACAGATGTTGCCAAATGCCGAACTGGGGTTCGTAAATTCGATAGCCACGTCGGCACTACGGAATGCGTCAGAATTAAAATCTGCTTGGTTGTCAACGTCTATTTTACAAACAATTTCGTGTCCCCTTGAAAGGGCTATTTCTTCAATCATACGGCCCATCTTGCCGTATCCAATGAGTGCAATCTTCATAAAAGTGAGAAAAATAAGGTTGTTGAGGCGGTGTGAAAAACGGTTGAACATAACGGTTTTTCAGTACCTCGGAATACTATTACGAATAGGCAAAACAAAGCGTATTTCTCGGCGCACAAAGTCTCAAATTCGGCGCGCAAAGTCTAACTTTATTTTCATGCCTTCTAAGTTTGCGGTCTTTTTATGCCTCCGCCTGCCCCAAGAGAGGGCGTGTTTGCTCCATAATTCGGAACAACTCATCCGTTGTTTCCGCACGGAGCATGTCGATTCTCGTTTGTCGGAAATTAGGTATGCCCTTGAAGAGCGGAGAAGCGGCAAGGTGGCGACGAACATGGAGAATGCCGCGATATTCATCAATACGCGCCACACTCGTACGCACTTGTTCCTTCAAAACATCCAGTTTCCAATCCGCAGACATCACGGGGTAGTCACTCTCAATCACATTATCGACATCATGTGCGTCAGGATGGAGCGCATCGTGCATTTCCTTAAACACCCATGGGCGACCAAACGTAGCGCGTCCCACCATGGCGGCGTCAACTCCGAATTCCGCATAAGCGCGTACGGCATCGGCCCCCGTAACTAAGTCACCATTGCCAATAATTGGGATGTGCATGCGCGGGTTTTGCTTTACCTCGCGAATCAGAGTCCAATCGGCCTCACCCGTGTACATTTGCGCACG
>CALCUV010000240.1 GCA_937906765.1 uncultured Prevotella sp. | reverse complement strand
TTGTTTCATCCGAGGGTAACGAGAGCGTTTGATTCTTTATGAGGCGTTGCAAGGGGGTTGCCTCTTCCACGGACAAGGCATAAGCAGACAAATGATCAATGGGGAGGGAGAGGGCTGTCTTTAAATCATCGTCCCAAGAAGCAAGGGGTTGCTGAGGTTGACCATAAATAAGGTCTATGCTAATATGGGAAATCCCTTTGCGATGAATAAGATGGACCGCCTCAATGGCTTGATTGGCGGTGTGCCTACGGCGTAGCAATTGTAATTGTTGGTCATTGAAACTTTGCACTCCCAAACTAATTCTGTTCACCCCAACAGAAATGAGCACGTCAATTAAATCAGGAGTGATGTCGTCAGGATTTGCCTCGAAGGTAATTTCAGCGCCTTCGGAGAGTGTGAAGTTTGTGCGTACGGCACTGAATAACTGATGAATGGCTTCGTGAGGAAGCAGTGAGGGAGTGCCACCTCCAATATATACGGACGAAAGTTGCGTCGTTGGAAGTTCTTTGCTTCGATGGCGCATTTCATTGCCTGTGGCCTGAACGTAGGCAAGCGCTTTGTCTATAGATTGTGTGGTAGAATAAAAGTCACAATAGATGCAGCGTTGTTGGCAAAATGGGATGTGAATGTATAGCATGGGAACTATGAACGTTAACGGTGAAGTGGGAAGGGGAAACGTTTAACGGTGAACGATGAAGAGGGATAATCGTTAAACTTTAAACGTTAACCGTTCATCGTTCACCGTTCACCGTTGTCCATTATTTGAATCGTTGTTTGAAAGCGCGCTGATATTTTGCGGCATTACGTTGGTGCTCGGCATAGGTGGTGGCAAAGTTATGAGTGCCTGAAAAATCTTCCTTCGCGCACATATATATATATTCGTTCTTTTGAGCGTTTAACACAGCATCTATAGCAACGATTGAAGGGATGAAAATGGGACCAGGAGGTAAACCCGCATAGCGATAAGTGTTGTAAGGAGAATCGGGATTCATGGGGTCAGTTAAGCGACGGATGGAGAAATCCTTACGTGCAAAGATAACGGTGGGGCAGGCTTGAAGGGGCATCTTTTTGTGCAGACGATTGAGGTATAATCCTGCAATGACGGGCATTTCTGCTTTATTATTCGTTTCTCGACAAACGATAGATGCCAATGTGCTTACTTCATGTTGTGACAATCCAAGTTTCTCCGCTTTCTGACGACGTTCGGGAGTCCAAAAGTTCTTATACTCCTTTTCCAAACGTTCCACTAATTGCTTGGGAGTGATTGTCCAATACACCTCATAGGTGTTAGGGATGAAATGAGCGGGGAGCGTCTCGCGAGTGCAATTCATTAAGTGAAGTGTGGTTGTGTCATTTAAGAAAGAAACCAACTCGGCAGAGTCAACCATCAACTGAGGCGCAAGGCGAGATGCCATAATCTCTACCGTCCAAGCTGGGTTTACGACAAGGTTAATGGGTTTCTGTTGCCCATTTCTCAACATGCGGAAGATATCAATAGCATTTTGAGAAGGGGTGATTTCATATTTGCCAGGGCGTGGCGTATAGTCCTTGAAGTGCCACATCAATGCTATTGCTTTAAACTTTTGAGGGTTAATCTCTGAAAGTTGGTTGGCAACAGAGGTTTGTGTGTCATGCTTATAAATGTATAATGTGTGTGAGGTTTGTGAATCGCTAAATGGGGTTAGGGCGTAGAAATTAATGACATAATACGCTATTCCACCAAGAATGAGGAATAACACTATCCCGATGATTAAGAAAATGTTTCGAACTTTCATTTGTGGTTATTTTTTTTGTATAAACTACCGCAAAATTACACATTCTGTCCCCATTTGTGAATTTTTTTATGAAAAACATAGTCGAGCAAACAAAATAATCACTATTTTTGCACACGAAACAGAAATTTGTGCCAAGTATTCCTCGTTGACAAGGAAGTGACTTAGGTGCAATAAAACCGAAATTATCCATCATGAATTATGTAGATTTTAACGCTCTCTTTGAGCAGAGTATTAAAGCAAACTGGGACCTCGATGCGTTGACCGACTATGAAGGTAAGACCTTGCAGTATAACGACGTTGCGCGAAAGGTTGAGAAGTTGCACATTCTTTTTGAAAATGCTGGTGTTGCTAAGGGTGATAAGATTGCACTCTGCGGACGTAATAGTGCTCACTGGGCCGTAGCATTTATTGCAACTTTGACTTATGGCGCCGTAGCAGTTCCCATCCTCCACGAATTCAAACCTCAGCAGGTTCACGACATCGTAAACCACTCTGACGCACGTCTTTTATTTGTAGGCGACGTTGCTTGGGAAGAACTTTCTGCAGATGAAATGCCCAACCTTGAGGGTATTGTATATATCCCTGACTATTCACTTTGTGTGAGTCGTTCAGAAAAATTGACTGAGGCGCGTGAAAACCTCAACCGCATCTTTGGCGAAAAGTATCCCAAGTACTTCCGTCCCGAGCATGTAACTTATCATAAGGCAGAGGCTGAAGAACTTGCACTTATTAATTACACTTCAGGTACGACAAGCAACTCTAAGGGTGTGTTGATTCCTTACCGTGCGCTTTGGTCGAACGTGCAGTTCGGACAGGAAAAATTAGGAAATATCCTTAAGAAGGGAGACAACATTATCTCTATGCTCCCCATGGCACACATGTATGGTATGGCATTTGAATTCCTCTTTGAGTTTGTCAATGGTTGTCATATCTTCTTCCTTACACGTATTCCTTCGCCCAAGATTATCTTTAAGGCGTTTGGCGAAATCAAACCTCGCATCGTAATTTCTGTGCCTTTGATTATCGAAAAGATTATCAAGAAGAATGTGTTGCCCAAACTTTCAACACCCAGCATGAAACTCTTGCTTGCACTTCCCGTTGTGCAGGATAAGATTTTGAGCAAGGTGCGCCAGCAGTTGGTAGATGCGTTCGGAGGCAATATCTATCAGGTAATCGTAGGTGGTGCTGCTTTCAATCGAGAAGTAGAACTGTTCCTCCAAAAGATTGGCTTCCCCATCACTGTAGGTTATGGAGCAACAGAATGTGCGCCAATCATTTCTTATGCTGACTGGAAGGAACACCGTGCAACTTCTTGTGGTCTTCCCGCTCTTCGTATGGAAATCCGCATTGATAGTCCTAATCCTCAGGAAGTGGTTGGTGAAATCCTTGCACGTGGTATGAATGTGATGCAGGGTTATTACAAAAACCCCGAAGCAACAGCTGTAACTTTGCGTGACGGTTGGTATCACACGGGTGACCTTGGTATTATGGACGCAGACGGTTTCCTCTACATCCGTGGACGTTCAAAGAACATGCTTCTCGGTGCTAGCGGTCAGAACATCTATCCCGAAGAAATTGAAGATAAACTCAACACCCTTCCTTATGTGGCTGAAAGCATCGTGATTCAGAAGGGCGAAAAACTCTATGCCCTCATCTATCCCGACTTTGACGAAGCTGGCAAGGCAGGACTTGATGACGACGGCATCCGCCAGGCAATGGAGCAAAACCGTAAGGACCTCAATGCGATGGTTGCTTCTTACGAACAGATTTCAGGCATTCGCATCTACAACGAAGAGTTTGAAAAGACCCCCAAACGCTCTATCAAGCGCTTCCTCTATGCTGATGCAGAAGTTTAAAAATAACTATCTATAAACATTGACTCATGTTTAGCCGTCTCCCCCAACAAGAAGACACTGAGCATGAGTCAATGTTTTATTTTAAGAACAAGCGGTATTGTTATTCTCATATTAATGTTGTAATTTTGCAAATGAGAAGTGATCTTTCACCGTTCCACGTTAATCGTTAAGCTTTAAACATTAGTCGTTAACCTTTCATCGTTGACCTTTCGTTAAACTTTTCACCATTAACCTTTCCCCGATAAAAACCTCATAACCTCTCATGGATTCATTTACAGTTCCTACCCCCGAGATACAAGTTCCCGAACCCCTCGTGTTGCGCACTGAAAATTTAGTGAAGCAATACGGCAAGCGCACCGTGGTTAATGGTGTTTCTTTTGACGTTAAACAAGGAGAGATTGTTGGTCTCTTAGGACCTAATGGCGCTGGAAAAACGACGTCTTTTTATATGACCACAGGGCTTGTCGTTCCCAACGGAGGACGTATTTTTCTCGGTGAAGAGGAAATCACGAAATATCCCGTGTTCCGTCGTGCGAAGGCTGGCATTGGTTATTTGGCGCAAGAAGCATCTGTTTTCCGCAAACTCTCGGTTGAGGACAACATCGCTTCTGTGCTTGAAATGACGGGCAAACCTAAGGAATATCAGCGTGAGAAACTTGAAAGTCTTATAAACGAGTTCCGTCTTCAAAAGGTGCGTAAGAACCTTGGTGACCAACTTTCAGGGGGTGAGCGCCGTCGTTGTGAAATTGCACGTTGTCTTGCTATTGACCCCAAGTTTATTATGCTTGACGAACCTTTTGCTGGTGTTGACCCCATCGCCGTTGAAGACATTCAGTTCATCGTTTGGAAGTTGAAGGACTTGAACATAGGTATTCTTATCACCGACCACAACGTGGAAGAAACCCTCTGTATCACCGACCGTGCCTATCTGCTCTTTGAAGGACGCATTCTTTTCCAAGGCACACCCGAGGAACTTGCCGAAAATCAAATTGTGCGTGACAAATACCTCACCAACTCTTTCAAACTCCGCAAGAAGGACTTCCAACTTCTCGGGCAACAACGCGAACAAGCAGCCGCTGAGCAAGCCGTGAAAATATAATATTAACTCGGCATGCTAAGTTAGAAAAAAGTTGCCCTATTACTTACTTAGTTTCACTTCACTTTATTTTTATTTCTCCCGGATCCAATAAGGATTCGGGATTTTTTTTATTATTCGTATTTAAGTTGCTGGGGAAGAAACTTTTGACTTTTACGTCCAATTTTTTTTATTTATAGATTCTGCTTCATCCCTGATTCTCATGTCATTCAGGCTTTGATATGTGGAAAAATGAAACAGATACTCTGTTTTTAAACATTTTTTAATGTTTTTGTGGATTAATATATGGTTGCTTGGGTAGTTATGATGATTACTTATAGTTGCCTAATGGCGATAAAGTTTGTAAAGGCCTGTTTAGGTGACCTAATAAAATTTAGTTTAATCTTTACCATTTGATTAAAAGAATGAAATACGACGTTTTTATAAGTTATTCACGCCAGGACTATGTGGATGAGCACGAAGTTGTAAAGGCTGATAGTCCTGTGAAAGCAATATTGGACTTTCTTGATGCACATCAAATAAGTTGTTGGTTTGATAAGGAGGGCATCTATAGCGGTTCTGAATTTGTGGAGGTGATAGCCAATGCTATTGCCGATTCAAAGATGATGCTCTTTGTCTCTTCAGAACATTCTAATGAATCTATCTATACAGCTGGGGAAATATTTGAAGCGATAGAAAATAATAAGTTGATAATTCCCATTAAGATAGATGGAAGTAAATACAACAAGAAGTTCAAACAACACCCTTGCTTGGTGGCATACGAAGATTTGCCTGAAGTAGAAAAAGCTTATGACCGTGATACGGCGCTTGGTATGCTGAAACTTATCTGTAAGTTGGGATTTAAAATCAGTAAGGAATAATGTTTTCAGCGCATGCTTCTACGCCAATGTCGTGACCGTAGTTGTGAAGGAAGGGCTCTTAACTTCCCTTGTTGCATCACTGAAATCTGTAAACAGAAAGTTTGTGAATCCCAGAGTAGATGAAAAGCCCCCGTAGTGTGTAAATTTGTTGACGATTTACGCGCTACGGGGGAGTTTTTGTTAAGTGAGAGAGAAATGCTTGTGTTTGCATTTCGCTTCCGCAAGTATGTTGGGGGCAATCCCAATTGTATTGTATGGGGAGGAAGGTGCTACATTCTGCTCTTTTGTTGTTCGCCTGCTCCAGTGCCTTTGTACTTACTCTTGGCGCTGTTAAACTTGTAGCGCAGGGTAAATACAACTTCGCGCGAACCAAAGATGTTTTTCTGCTTTATCATGTAATCACCGCTCCACATTTTTACGCGGTCGCCTCTATCTTTGAAAAGGTCTGTGCCTTTAAGTTCGAGACTTAGGGCGTCGTTCAAGAATGTCTTTCGGATGGCAACGTCTAACACGTGAGTGGGTTTGTCTAATTGGTAGATGCGTTGATTGCCCTTTCCTGTAAATGTATAATCTACCTCCGCCGTAAAATTCTTCGGGAGTTTGAGCGTATTTCCCCATGAGAATACGGGGATGGGGCGATTCATACTTTGGCGTTTCCCATTAAAATCACCCTTAAACCATTGCTTAAATAATGCTCCTGTGAGGCGAGGATACCAAATTCCGATTGTGGGCGATGCCGTGAGCGACACGGAAAGTTCGGGGATGCTACGATTAAAATTTTCATAGTGGAGCATGATGCAATTCTCGGTGGTTTCGGATTGCTTGCCCCAATGCAGAATCGGTCTTTCGGTGAGTTTGTAATTAGCCGCAAATTGAAAATACTTCCATACGGCAGCCAACGAAGCATTGTGTTGCAATTCGGGTTTCAAATAGGGGTTTCCCTTCGTGTAACTATACCGGTCGATATATATGCTCGCATTGCTGAGTTGATTATAGGATGGACGACTTGTCTTTGCGGTATAACCCAATTGTAATTGCACATCTCCTAAAGCGCCACTCAGCGAAACAGAAGGAAAGAAATTGCCAAACTCGCGACTTTGGTCTTGTTGCTTGATGCGATTCTCAAAATAGTTAAAGCCTAAATATTCATAGCGCATTCCGAGAACGAGATAGAAAGTCTTAATCGGGTAGGTGAAATCCATAAAAACATCGGCACTGTTCTCGCGAATGTTCGTAAAGGAATTAGGACCTTGCGCATTCTGATTCCAATATTCATCGCTTCGGTCAGTGTAAGCATATTCCGCGCCACCCGAAAGTTGCCCGCCTAAGAATGGGTGAGAGAGCACCAACTTTGAAGCATAAAGTCGGTTGTGCTCCTTGCTTCGAGTGGTTACAATTCGGTCAACTTGCAACTGACTCTTTTCGTTATACACCATGCCCTCTTCAAAACGACTATCAAGAAGGTCGGCATTAAAGTCTATATTGAGTTTACCAAACGTTCCATTATAATAGGCATTCGCTTGATGAATGGGGAGCTTTTTCAGTCCGCCTTCAGATAAAGTGTGGGTAAAATCATCAATAACTCCGTCAACCTTTGCCGTTACACGACTATCATTGAACGTTTCCCCTTTTAGTGTGAATTTGGGGCGGTATTGAATGCCAAAGGAGTGTTTCTCGTTGAGTTGGTAATTGACTCCAAGTGTGGTGTAAAGGCTTTGGGTGTTGTTGGTGAAGTTTGCCTTTTGTTGCAAGAACAAGGGCTTTTCGGAATAGAGGTATTGCTCTATTTCTGTGTCCTGAAAACCCTCTGTTTGCGCGAAATCAACAGACGCAAAAATGTCAAGATTGTTGTGGCGATAGTTCATGTTGAGCGTTTCTCTCAAGTCGGTGTCTTCACATTGGTACCAACTGGAACGCAGGTTAAAACTCAAACCATCACCTTGGCGCTTCACCGTTTTAATTCGGATTACGGCATTGACAGAAGCATCATAGCGCGCCCCAGGATTGGTGACCACATCCACGCTTTTAATGTCCTTTGACGTAAGCGCCTCCAATTCTGCATTGTCTCTTACCAAGCGACCGTTGATGTAGATTTGAGGAGTGCCTTTTCCTAAGACCTCTAATCCATCTCCCTTTTGCGTCACACCAGGCAACTTCTTCAACACATCGTTTGCAGAACCTGCTTCGGCGAGAACGCTATTTTCCACCTGCGTCACAAAGGCATCGCCTTGCAACTTGGTCTTCGGAAGAACTGCTTTAATGACCACCTCGCCTAATGTAGTCGAATCAGATTGCATTACAATGGTTCCATCATTTGATAGTGGAAGACTCTGCATTCGAGTCGTAAAACCAATGTAGGAAACCTTGATAACGGCCATTTCTGGAGTTTGTTTCAGCAAAAACTTGCCACAAGAATCGCTCATAACGCCCGTTATGAAAATTGAGTCATTCGTAAGGGCTATGATGTTGGCATAGGAAAGTGGTTCGTTTTGTTCATTCACTACAGTTCCTCTAATCTCTTGAGCACAAAGATAATTAGGAATTGCAGTTAGGGTTAAGAAAAAGAACAATTTAAGGAATAAATTTTGCATAATGAATGCGCGAAACTAAAAATAAGCAAACGGTTATCCCTGCAACTCATCACCACGAATGCCGAGGGCACTCATGAGGGAGTAGCCGAGGAGTTCTTGCATGTAACCGCGTTCTTGGGTGGGTCGCATGGTGAAGAGGACAATGTCTTTGCCTTCAACCTTGAGGGCAGTTTGACGCACGCGGTCGCCATATTCATCGAGTGCGGGAACGAGCAGAATGCGCTTCACGTCCTTGGCTTCAAGCAGGGCGTCAAAGGATTGCATGTAGAAGTCCGCCATGGTTACGACGTCCTCAACGGGATAACTGGCGAGGGTAAATTCGGCGAGGTGGTCCTTAAAGGCTT
>CALCUV010000239.1 GCA_937906765.1 uncultured Prevotella sp. | reverse complement strand
GGATTTCCTCGCATTAATCATTTAAAACTTGCAGGATTTTTACATGATATTGGTATGCCAATCAATTTTGCAGAGCTTGGCGCAAGGGAAGAGGATATCCCCACACTTGCAAAAAATATGGGCATCAAGGACAGAACCTGGGGCTTTGTAAGACTGTCCGAAGAGGACGTAAAAGCTATCTACACAATTGCGGCTAAGGCAGAGCTTTAAGGAGGAAGTATGAAAAAAAATATGTTGAAATTTTCCAACTTGAAGAAGCCTACGATATGGGTTGCGAAGATTATTTCTACTCTGGTGCAGTGTGCCTCATAGAGTGGCCAGAACTCGTGGAAGACCTTCTCCCTGGCAACACCGTTTGGGTAGATATCAAGGTTAACGAAGATGAAACCCGAACTATCAGTTGGTAACCCCTCCCCTCTTGAAATATAGGTTAAAACAAGCGTCCGACGGCAGGCTGAACATCACTCATCCTCCCGTCGGATGTTATGTTTCTGCGCTCCGTTTATCATATCCTCAAAATAAAGTTAGATATAGCAGCAACAATAAGTAACTTCCGAGCGCGAATAAGAAACTTCCGAACGCGAATTTCTATTTCTTTTTTCACCCGCTTATTAATTAAGGAAACACGCAGAGTAGCACACGCTAACGCTTGTGCTTTGCCGTCCGGATGGCAACATATAGACAGATTTATAGCTAACACACGCTCCTGATGTACACTCTTTTTTGACATAAGAACAAAAGAACAGACTTTAAATATGTACTTATTTTCTTTTGTCTAAAACCTCCTGGCAGGTGGGGGACATACGAGCCTGACGTATTCTCTTTTTTTTGACATAAGAACAAAAGAACATAATTTAAATATGTACTTATGTTCTTTTGTCTAAAACCTTCTGGCAGGTGGGCAACATACGAGCGAAGCAAGGTATGTCTCCATGCGCGTGGCGACAAAAATAATCGGAAGCACCACGCGTGATGCTCCCGATTAAAAGGAGAAAAACATAACAATTATCACACACACACTTTTACGTTCCGACATGGAGAAAAGTAATGATGGTGCAAAGTTACGCCTTATTTTAATGTGCGTCAATCGCTAAAAGTAGTGATTTTTTATTCCCCTTTTTTGTGGGAATACCTATATTTAATGATTGCAACACTTTGTTGCTTTGTCACAAGCATCAGCATCTACCGCAATAATTTCCCACTTCGAGGGCGCTGAGGCATTCCAAGTTACGATTGCGTTTGCCTGAGAGAGGTGGAAGCAAGGGTAGTTGACGTTTGCCGTGTGTTGCTCGTTGAAGACAGTCTTACCTTCGCGGTCGCTGGTGAGCATAAATGTACCTGCTTCTGCACTGTTTTTTGTGGGGAAAATATTTGTGCTTGTTCCCGCAGGTTTCCCCATCCACACTTGGTGTTTCTCATTATAAAGTCGCCATAATCCTTCTTCCGTCATTTGAAGTGTCCAAATCTGCGAAGCGTCACTTTCTGACAAGGCTGCTGCACTCAATCCTGAGGCTGACGCCTGTAAATATTGATTGTCATTATAACCCTTGTTGCTTTCCAAGTAACCGAGGTTGCGCAAACGATATTTCTTGCCGTCAACTGGCGTAATAACCGTTTTTGAAATGCTCTTGTTGAGCTTTGCAACGGCATCCACCGTGGCGCTTTTCTGACTCTTCTTGGCCACTTTTTCCACACTCTTACGCATATTAGCGTTGGGCACACCGACGATTGACTTACATGCCTTGCCAGCAAACGCACTTGTTACCTTTTGACCCACCACCTTTTCAGAAATATAGGTCTTCGGCAAATTAGGGTCGTCACAATAGGTGTAGCGATTATCTGTGATGTGCTCAATGGTGTAGTTTTTGTAAACAATCGTGTAATCGCGCGCAAAGGTTGACTCTTCGTAAAGGAAACCAATGGTATTGTTCTTCTGGAGCGTCATAGTGGTGTAAGCCGAACCCATAGTGCTTGACTGATGAGCGCCATCCCAATTAGCAGCAAAGAGAGCGGGCGAAGCAAAGTCCGTAGCAAAGTCCGTGAGTTCCTTGTAGAAAATACCCACATTCTTACGTCCGCCAGGACCAAAGGGAACGGACTGAAGCGCCAAGTAAGTCTTCACACCATCTGCCTTGCGCTGAACGGGCACAATCAATATTTCGCCATTCGTTGAGTTACCCACTGCCGCAACTCCATTGTTATCAGCGTTTGAAAGGGCAACTGTTGCCCACGAACCTTCACCCTTTTTGATGTCGGTGTAAGTATAGATGTTGAAGTAGCGACCTGTGCAACGACTGGAGAGTAACACGCTACCGTCAGGGAGTTCTTCCACCTTGGGTTCGTCACCTCCGGGAGCGGGACGGTCAAAGATGCTACCGAGAACCTTCCATGAACCCCCGAAATCGTCAGAATAAATCACGCGGTTGCCACCGTCGCGCGTCCACATGGAACAATAGAGGCGGTAATACTTACCCACCTTGATGCGACTGCTCTGACAAATCTTTCCCGAACCGATAAACATGGAAGAAACCGTGGGTTTGTCGCCATCAAGGAAGAGCGAGTAGATAGGGTCTGTCATTTCCACAATCTCACCCTTCTCCCATTCGCCCGTCTTCTTGTTATAGGTGAGATAAACACGCGCTACACGGTTGACAGAGTCGGCCTCCGTCTGTCCAATCTTAGAAGGATTCCAACGTCCGTGCCAACAAACGGTGCGTCCGCAAACCATCATGACGAGCAACTTATTCTCTTCGCGGTCTGCAACGATAGCTGCGTCGCCATAACCCGTAGTCATGTGGTTGGAAGTGCCACCCTTACCGTCGGCAATGAAGAATTCTTCGCCCCAAGTCTTACCATTGTCCTTTGAGATGCGACACTTAATATCGACTTCGCCGTAACCAATGTCATTACCACAGGGACGGTAATCCGAAATAGCGAATACGTCGCCATTAGGAGCGGCTGCAATGGCGGGAATTCGGTAAGGACGCGCCGATTCTGGGGTGGTGATGTAAAGGTTTTGCTGAGGTTCTTGCTCCACCTTATTTTCTGCTTTTACATCAGTCTGTTGCGTAAACAAACCTGTGAATAAAAGCAGCGCAAGCGTTTTCTTGTTCATAAAGAGGTATAGGTTAATGAATTTGAAAATCAAAAAAATGAGTCAAAAAGTAATTTCTACAAAGGTAAGCAATACGTTTTGATTACACCTATTCTAATAGCACAAATTAAGTTTTACTTTGTGAAAACAATGTTTCACTTTGTGCTCCGTATAAGTAACTTAGGAAAAATAGAATGGCGTTAGGGAAGAAAATCCGTCAAGCTTGCGCATTCTTCTCTCGCCTTTCATTATCTTTGCTCTCAGAATATGGACTTTAAAGCACTCCGTAAGGAAAACATATCTCGCCTTGCCTTGCGCCTTTCAGGGCATCCCGATGCCGCCTTTCTGCTTCGCCAAGTAGAGGGTTGGCAGCGCCTTTCCGTGAAAGTGCCTTCGTGGGCAGCAGTTGAGGAACTGCATTACCCCCATCGCTTGGCGTTGGAACAATGTTCGGGCGAGGCGGCTGCGCGTTACAAGGCGGAACTCGTCAGTCGCTTGTTCCCCGATGGCGCTGAGGCTATGGCCGACTTGACAGGCGGATTGGGCGTAGATTTCTCATTTGTAGCGCCCTGCTTTAAGCATGCCGCGTATGTGGAACGGCAAGAAGAATTGTGTACATTAGCGACGCATAATTTTCCCTTATTAGGAGTGACGAATGTTTCGGTGCACCATGCCGACGGAGTGGACTTCTTGCGCCAGATGGAGGCAGTTGATTTGCTCTTTCTTGACCCTGCGCGGCGCGATGCGTCAGGTAGGAAGACGGTACTCTTGGAGGATTGCGAGCCTAACGTAGTTGAACTTTTGCCACTCTTGTTGGAGAAATCCAAAGTGTGTATCTTGAAACTTTCAACAATGCTTGATCTGCACCAAGCGTTACAAGCGCTCCGCTGTGTGGCAGAGGTGCACGTCTTTGCGGAACGTGGTGAGTGTAAAGATTTGCTCTTGGTGGTGCGTAAGGAGTGCAATAATTCCGATACCTCTCCCGTTATATATTGTGCGGATGATGCCCATCGCTTTGCCTTTACGGCGGATGAGGAAATGACTGCCTCGCCCGCTTATACGTCAACCCTTGGCGCCTATCTTTATGAGCCCTCGGCGGCGGTCTTAAAGGCGGGAGCGTTTAAGAGTCTTGCCCAGCGCTTTGACGTGAAGAAACTCCACCCAAACAGTCATCTTTACACCTCCGACACACTTCATGCCGACTTTCCCGGACGTGCGTTCAGCGTAGAGCGTACTTGCGGATTCGGAAAGCGCGAACTTAAGGCCTTCTGTGCCGACACGGCGCAAGCAAACCTCACCGTGCGCAATTTTCCCGCC
>CALCUV010000238.1 GCA_937906765.1 uncultured Prevotella sp. | reverse complement strand
TTAAGGTCTTTAGAGTCTTCCAGGTCTTTAAGGTCGGAGACATGTGGAGCATTCAACCCCGCATGGTCCTTATAACCTCAAAACCTTATAACCTTACAACCTTAAAAAGTTAAATCTTTTCCAACGCCTGTTCGATGTCTGCAATGATGTCTTCTGCATCTTCGATACCTACAGAGAGGCGGATAAGGTCGGGAGCAATGCCGGCTTCCTTAAGTTGCTCTTCTGAAAGTTGGCGGTGCGTGTGGCTCGCGGGGTGAAGCACGCAACTCTTGGCGTCTGCCACGTGGGTCACGATGCTAATCAAGCGGAGGTTGTCCATAAACTTAATGGCATCTTCACGAGTTCCCTTCAATCCTAATGCCATTACGCCACAAATTCCATTAGGAAGGTATTTCTGCGCAAGGGCATAGTAGGGGTTGTCTTCAAGACCTGCGAAGTTTACCCACGCTACCTTGGGGTGCGCCTTGAGATATTCTGCCACGCGCTGCGCATTTGAGCAGTGTTGCTTCATACGGAGGTGGAGCGTTTCCAGACCTAAGTTGAGCAAGAAGGCATTTTCGGGTGACTGAATCGAACCGAGGTCGCGCATTAACTGAGCCGTAGCCTTGACAATGAAAGCATTCTTTCCGAAAGCCTTAGTGTAGGTAAGACCGTGGTAACTTTCGTCGGGCGTACAGAGACCTGGGAACTTTTCTGCCGAAGCCTGCCAGTCGAAATTGCCACTATCAATAATCGCACCGCCTACGGCTGTGGCGTGTCCGTCCATATACTTCGTCGTAGAATGCGTCACGATGTCCGCACCCCACTCGAAGGGACGACAGTTAATAGGTGTGGCAAAAGTGTTGTCCACAATGAGGGGCACACCATTCTTATGCGCCAACTTTGCAAAGCGTTCGATGTCCAAAATTGTGCAACCAGGGTTCGAAATCGTTTCACCGAAGAAACACTTCGTATTGGGGCGCACATGCTTTTGGATTTCTTCGTCGCTCCATTCCTGATCGACAAACGTACATTCGATACCCAACTTCTTGAGTGTCACACCAAAGAGATTGTATGTACCACCGTAGATGTTGTTCGTAGAAATGAAGTGATCACCTGCTTCACAGAGGTTAAAGATCGTGTAAAAACTTGCCGCCTGACCTGAAGAAGTGAGCATAGCAGCCACACCGCCTTCCAAAGCTGCGATTTTCGCAGCAACAGCATCGTTAGTGGGGTTCTGAAGTCGCGTATAGAAGTAACCAGAGTCCTCAAGGTCGAACAGGCGTGCCATTTGCTCGCTCGTGTCATACTTAAAAGTGGTGCTCTGATAGACAGGAAGCTGACGGGGTTCGCCCTTCTTGGGCGTATATCCGGAATGGAGGCAGAGTGTGCCTAAGTTTAGTTTCTTTTCCATAGTGTTGGGGTAGAATGAAAGAATCCGGATGGCACTCGGGTGAGCACCATCTGGATTTCTATGTGTAACTATTTATAATTAGAAATAGTAGGTTGCATTAATTTGGAACATGTTGCGCTTGATGTCAGCACCCTTTCCAACAAAACCTGTAACACCCACTTGGTTGCCCATACCTTCAAGGAATGATTTACCAATGGGGCCGAGCGCAAAGGTGTAACCCGCAGTGAGTTCTACCTTACCGAGAATCTTAGCACCCGCACTGATGTTCCAAGAAGTTGACATGTTCTCCTTGTCAAAGGTGCTGTAACCATTCATTAAAGATTCGCCCAAACTGTTATGACCAAGAGGGAAATCAAACTGAGGACCTGTACCTACGAATACGCCAGTCTTACCGATACCAAAGTTATAACGGAGGTTCAAGGGGATAGAGATAGAGCGTTCAGTCTCTGTTTCCTGCATACCATTGTATTCAAGTTTCAACTTATTTTGATTGTAGAGCAACGCACCGTTAATGCCGAAACCTGCAACCAAACCTACGTTTGCGCGTACGCCGACATTCCAACCAGCCTGATTGCTACCGCTCTTAAGGTTTGAAATTGCGGAGTTCTTGCTTGAGAGTTTCACCTTTGTGTAATTCAAACCGCCAGTGATACCCCAGTCAGAACCGAATGCAGATGCTGAAGTGGCAACCATGAATGCCGCTACGAGGGTAAGGATAATCTTCTTCATAGTGAAATAGTGTTTAAAAGGTTATTGAATGATTCCAAGACTTTGGAAAATGGGGTGTTGGATGGCATAAACAACGATACCTGCGAGGTAACCTGCGAGAGCCAACCATGAAATGTTCTTTAAGTACCAACCGAAGGAGATATTTTCAAGGCCCATAACTACTACACCTGCTGCAGAACCGATAATGAGCATTGAACCACCCACACCGGCGCAGTAAGCTAAGAGTTGCCAGAAGATACCATCCTGAGCAAGTGCACCAGCTGCTTCAATGGGGTACATACCCATGCAACCTGCTACGAGGGGCACGTTATCTACGATAGCCGAAGCCGCACCGATTACACCCGTAATGGCATAGTGGTTAGCGCCAGTCACTTCGTTCAACCACTGACCGAATGCTGTGAGCACGCCAGTGTCTTGAAGGGTTGCTACAGTCATTAAGATACCGAGGAAGAAGAGGATTGTGGTCATGTCAATCTTCTGAAGCATGTTCGTAACTCGGTGGGTGGACATGAGGTGGTGATTCTTCTTGCGTGCCAAGAATACTTCAACGGCTGTCCAAAGAATACCAAGCACGAGAAGGATTCCTACGTAGGGAGCAAGACTTGAATACGGGTACGAAAAGCAAACCGCCAACACCAAGACAGAACACAATGTTACGTTCCTTTTGTGAGAATTCTTGATTAGCTTCAATGAACTTTTCTTCCTTCACACCTTCAAGATTCCCCTTCAAGCGGAAGTGCATGATGAGGCAGGGGATGAGCAAGCTGGCAACTGAGGGGAGGAACACTTCCATGATCACACCTTGAGTAGAGAGCATTCCGCGTACCCAAAGCATAATTGTTGTTACGTCTCCGATGGGAGAGAAAGCACCGCCGGCATTTGCAGCCAAGATGATGAGACCTGCAAAAAGGAAGCGGTCTTCTTTGTTTGCCACAAGCTTGCGAAGCACCATAATCATGACAATTGAAGTAGTCAAGTTGTCGAGCACAGCAGAAAGGAAGAAGGTCATCCAAGCCATGCGCCACATCAACTTACGCTTGCTTGTTGTCTGAAGGCGATAACGCACGAAATTAAAACCACCATTTGCGTCAACAATCTCAACGATGGTCATCGCACCCATAAGGAATACGATAATTTCGCAAGTTTCTGAAAGGTGGTGGAGCATACGCTCAGTAATGGGTTCGCCATGAGGAAGCGTAATTGCGCCATTGTTCACACCAATCGTAACGAGCGTCCAACAGATAGCGCACATCAAGAGCGCAACAGGCGCCTTGTTAATCTTTGTTCCGTGTTCGAGGGCAATACAAGCGTAGCCAATGACAAACACAGCAATGATAATTGAAGTAATCATTTAGTTTTTAGTTTATTTAATTAAATTTATATATTTCAAACTGCAAAGGAATTGTTTTTTCTTGACTCTTCAAAGAAAAAAGCCAAGTTTTCGCCCTTTATCCCAGTATTAGCGGTGTCGCAATGGCTTTTGTTGTGAAAAAAGCGTGTTGCATGGGAAGTTTTTACTACCTTTGCCTCTCGAATATGCGTACTTCCCGTGTGCGCAGGTCCGCCCTCATAGTTCAACGGATAGAATAGAGGTTTCCTAAACCTTAGATAGGAGTTCGATTCTCCTTGGGGGTACTAAAAAGTAGAGGAGTGATGCTCGCGCATCGCTCCTCTTTCGCGTTTCATTATGTTAAAGTGCTATGGGGTGCTTTCTAAAGGAAGAAGCGTTCCAAGACGCGCACGATTTTGGGCGTAAACCAGTGACTTCCTTTTTGATAACCTGCCTTTAAGAGTTCCTCAAGCAGTACGGGGTCAGATTTAATCCAGCGGTTGAGGCGTGAGACGGCGGTGGTGGTGCTAAATCCGGGAAAGATGGTTGCTGCAATTTCCTTGCGGGCGTGTAATCGGGGTTGCAAACAGAGTGCTATGTTCATAACTATGAGTGCTATTACTTGATAATTCGTGTTAGAGATTTAAGGCTTTGAAGATGTAGGGATTACTTGATGCTAAAAGTGGTGCGTATGCGCTCAATGTCGCCCTCAGTGAGGTGAATGCCCGATTCTTGGCGTGCCATAGCGATGACAAGGCGGTTAAACGCACTGCCTTCCGTAGGCACAGGCCTGTCGGGATGAATGTCGGCGCGCCCGCAAACACACTTAATGTAGAGTTCTGTATTGTTTTCCGTGGGTGGCGCCCAGCGCGTGATGATTTGTCGGGGAGTGGTACACCCGCGCTTACGGATGTAGTTGAGCAAAAGGATGATGGCGGCGCGCAGGCCGTAGTCCATGCAGTCAAAATGACAAAATCCCTTGACGTTGGGAGTTGTTTTCGACAGGCCGAGCCATTTGTTGGTTGCCAGGTAGCGAATGTTCAGCGGGTTGTGGTTTCTAACTCCGAGCGTGGGTGATGTGTGTGCGAAAAAGGTTCCTACTTTGGGTTCAATCTGTTCTTTAAGGGGCATGATGCCCTTGTTGCTATTTTGCATGAGTTTTTCAGGTAAAAATGTGAATACTATAGTTTTACCCCAGGGAGAGAAGGCGACTGCCTCCCGGCAATCTGTCCTTTCTTGTCGACAGTGCAAAGGTAGGAAGTGAGAGTCCGACATTTTCGGACGCAACCATTTTTGTGTAAAAAAAGTCTGTTTTTGTGTGAAAAAACGAAGCGGAATGATAATACCTCAAATAGTCGCTCGCATATTACTTATTGTTGTCACAAAGAGTAATAGAATTTTTACAAAGAGTAAGATTGTTTTCATGGAAAATAATAGCCGACTCGGACAACTACTATATTATTGCATTTCATGACGCTGAAGGCGTCTCCGCTCAATAACTGGGGTGGCATAGAAAGCCCCCCATAGAAAAAAGAAAAGCGCATTGGAGATTATCCAATACGCTTGATGAGAGTAAGTCCGTCACGCAGGGGAAAGATAAACTTCTCCACACGCGGGTCATTGGCTACGAGGTCATTAAATCGCTTGATGCCTATGGTTTGTGGGTCATTGTCGTAATCAGGTTCCACTACGTGCCCATCCCAAAGGGTGTTGTCCGCCAAGATATACCCTCCGGGGCGCAGGTAACGCATGATGAGTTCATAGTATTCCGCATAGGTGCGCTTGTTCGCATCAATGAAGGCCATGTCTATGGTTAAGTTCATCTCGGGCAGGAGTTTGAAAATATCGCCAATGACCATGTCAATCTTCGGAGGGAAAGGCGAATTTTCCAACCACGGACGTGTGAAATCCTCCTGCTCATCGTTGATTTCAAAAGTCACAATGCGCGAACCGGGTTGCATGCCCTGCGCCATACTCAAGGCTGAATATCCCGAGTACGTACCAATTTCCACCACCGTTTGAGGGTTAATCAACTCCGTCAGCATCTTGAGCAGTTGTCCCTGTAAGTGTCCCGACGCCATGCGCGGACGAATGAGTTGCGTGTTCGTAGCGCGGTATAATTTATAGAGATAGGGGTGTTCGGGGGTGATATGTGAGAGAATGTATTCGTTGAGCATAGGGGAGGGGGTGTAGAAGAGTGGCGTGTAGGTTTCGTTATTAGACATAAGAACAAAAGAACATAAGGTTTAGATTTTGTTCTTCTGTCCTTCTGTCCAAAAAAAAACAGCAGTAACATTTTGTTCTTTTGTTCTTCTGTCCAAAAAAATAGCAGTAGCCTCTTGTTCTTTTGTTCTTCTGTCTAAAAAAACAGCGGTAATATTTTGTTCTTCTGTTCTTCTGTCTAAAAGAACAGCGGTAACATTTTGTTCTTCTGTTCTTTTGTCTAAAAAAATAGCAGTAGCCTCTTGTTCTTCTGTTCTTCTGTCAATAAAAAAGCGTTGTTCTCAACTTTCTATTCACGAAAAGCCTCTACTGCCAGGCGGTAAGAGTGCATTCCGAAGCCAGCAATCACACCCTTACACACGGCAGAGAGCATGGAGTGGTGGCGGAATTCCTCGCGGGCATGAACATTTGAGAGGTGCACCTCGATGACAGGCACACGGAGCGACTTGATGCAGTCGCGCAAGGCGATAGAAGTGTGTGTGTAAGCACCCGCATTCAAAATAATGCCGTCATAATGCGCATCGTCAGCCTCCTGAAGTTTATCAATGAGAAAACCTTCTACGTTGCTTTGGAAATAGTCAATCTCCACCTTTTCGGCATAACGCTTGCGCAGGTCTTCAAGACATTGCTCCATCGTTAAGTTACCATAGATGGAAGGTTCGCGAGTTCCAAGGCGGTTAAGGTTAGGACCGTTGATGATATAGAGTTTCATAAGATTGAGAAACCGAGTTTTAAGGGGTTAACACTACGGCAAAAGTACAACAAGAACTTGGATTATTCCCCCTTGAGTCATAAAAAGTAGTGACTTTTCTTCATGAAACGCCCATTGTGAGGGGATAAATCCGTAACTTTGCAGAGTTATTCACCGTTGACAAGCAAACGAGAAGTCCGTCGTTTCACGTAGCGCCCCGCTCATCTGCTTGTCTTCTGAAAATTTGACAATTTAAACGCTATTTTTATGGAAACAACCCGCCAACAGAAGATATCTCGCCTCATTCAAAAGGAACTTTGTGACATCTTCTTACTTCAAACCAAGTCAATGCCTGGTGTGCTCGTGTCGGTAAGTGCTGTGCGCATTTCTCCCGATATGAGTGTTTGTCGCGTGTATCTCAGTGTGTTCCCTTCAGAACGCAGTGCTGAAATTGTTGCGAATATTAACAACAACATGAAGCAAGTGCGCCTGGAATTAGGTAATCGTGTGCGCCATCAGTTGCGTATCATTCCCGAATTGAAGTTCTTCGTGGACGACTCTTTGGATTATATCGAGCACATTGATGAATTGTTGAAAAAGTAGTGAACGGTTAACGGGGAACGGTTAAAGGTTAACGATTAACGGTTAACGTTGAACGATTAACGGTTAAAGGCATCTTCGTCCCTATTTCCCCCTCCCTCTTATCCATTCCCCTTTCCCTGTCACCCTTCCCCGTTAACCTTTCCCCCTTCACCGTTCCCCATTCCCCTTTCTCCTTTCTCATGTCTCTCTCTTTCCGACTCGCCCTGCGTTATCTGTTCTCCAAGAAGAGTCATAACGCAATAAATATCATCTCTGAAGGAAATAGACGAGATTATCTATGCCATTGGCTACGTTGGCGATGGTGTGTATCATGAGCGTCTTTAACGGATTTCATGACATCGTTGAGGGAATGTACACCACCTTTGACCCACAGATTAAGGTCATTCCCAAGAAGGGGAAGATGGTGGAGGCAAACGATAGTGTGCTTGTCGCACTGCGCGAACATCCCGACGTACTTGCTGCCACGAATGTGCTTCAAGACCATGCGCTCATCCTTTTTAGCGGGCACCCATTGTTGGTAGAAATCAAGGGCGTGGATGATAATTTCAAGAAAACGAGTGACATTGAGTCTATTCTCCGAGGGGGTAACGGTTTGGTGCTTCACGAGGGAGAGACGGAGTATGGTGTGCCCGGCATTGCGCTTTCCTATAAAATCTGTGGTTCTTTCAATTACGGTTCCCTCCAAATCTGTGCCCCCAAAAAGGGAGAACGCATCAATTTGGCCAATCCTGCCGAAAGTTTTAATACGGGTTTCCTGACTTCTCCGACACAGGTTTTTGTGGTTAACCAACCCGTTTATGACGAAAATTATTTCCTTACCTCCTTGAAGTTCTCCCAACAACTTTTTGACCACCCTGGGATGGTGACTTCCGTAGAAATGCGCCTGAAGGAGAATGCCAGTCTTTCGGCGGTGAAAAAGGAGTTGCGCGCAATCGCAGGTGACCGTTTTGAAGTCTTAGACCAGTTGGAGCAACAGGCAGATGTTTACAATATTATGAACATCGAGAAACTCGTTGCCTTTGGCTTTTTGGCCTTCATCTTGTTTATTGCCATGTTTAATATTGTGGGCAACCTCTCTATGCTGATTATCGAAAAGCGCGAGGACATGCTCACGCTCTTTGCTCTCGGAGCGTCGCCCGCAACCCTGCGTCGCATTTTCTGCATTGAGGCACATCTCATTGCCCTTGTGGGTGGACTTGTCGGGATAGTCTTAGGCGTCTTGCTCAGTTGGGGACAGCAAACCTTTGGTTGGATAACATTGGGCAATGGTGACGGCAATTTCTTGATAGATGCCTATCCCGTGAGCGTAGAGGTTTTGGATTTGGTGGTGATTCTGCTCACCGTCGTCCTCGTTTCCCTTGCCAGCACGTGGCTTCCGGTCTATTATCTCACCCATCGCCTATTGTGGCGCGAGCGTGAGGCGAACCTGCGTGGCGAAGAGTAGTTCGCGGAAAATACTTCCTCAGATAGCGCAAATACTTTCTCAGATAATGCGCATTCTGTTACTCTTACGATTCCGTATTTGAGGAAGTTCTCTGCCAAATCATCACTTTGTTAAAAAAAATACGCACGCTTCCGCTCCCTATTCACAAAAAATCTGTTCCTTTGCACTATAAAAATGTATTCACATTTTAAAACTCATTATAATTAAAGCACTATGTACGGAAATTTCCAAGAATTTCTCCAGAATGAGCTTGAAGCCATTAAGGAGGCTGGTCTTTACAAGAACGAACGCTTGATTGAAGGTCCTCAGCAGGCAGCAATTCAGGTAAACAACAAAGAAGTGTTGAACTTCTGTGCTAACAACTACCTCGGTCTTTCTAATCATCCCCGCCTTGTGAAGGCTGCGAAGGACATTATGGACCAGCGCGGTTACGGTATGTCTTCTGTACGCTTCATTTGCGGTACTCAGGACTCTCACAAGACTCTTGAAGCTGCGATTTCTAAGTTCTTCAAGACTGAAGATACCATTCTCTACGCAGCATGTTTCGATGCAAACGGCGGTGTGTTTGAACCTCTCTTCACTGCTGAAGATGCAATTATTTCTGACGCACTCAACCACGCTTCTATTATTGACGGTGTGCGCCTCTGTAAGGCAAAGCGTTATCGCTATGCGAATGCTGATATGGCGGATCTCGAACGTTGTCTCCAGGAAGCTCAGGAACAGCGCTTCCGCATTATCGTTACCGACGGCGTGTTCTCAATGGACGGTAACGTAGCTCCCATGGACAAGATTTGCGATCTCGCAGAAAAGTACAATGCTCTCGTAATGGTTGACGAAAGCCACTCTGCAGGTGTTGTAGGTGCTACAGGTCGTGGTGTAAGTGAATTCTTCAACACATACGGTCGCGTAGATATTTACACAGGTACGCTTGGCAAGGCATTCGGTGGCGCAATGGGTGGATTTACTACCGGTCGCAAGGAAATCATCGACATGCTCCGTCAGCGCTCTCGCCCTTACCTCTTCTCAAATTCGTTGGCGCCCTCAATCGTTGGTGCATCTATCGAAATGTTCAAGATTCTCGAAGAATCTAATGAACTTCACGATCGCCTCGCTGAGAATGTAGAGTACTTCCGTTCTAAGATGATCGAAGCTGGTTTTGACATCAAGCCCACTCAGAGTGCAATCTGCGCTGTAATGCTTTACGACGCGAAGCTTTCACAAGTATATGCTGCGAAACTTCAGGAAGAAGGCATCTACGTAACTGGTTTCTATTATCCCGTTGTTCCTAAGGATCAGGCTCGTATCCGCGTACAGCTCTCTGCAGGTCACAACCGCGAACAACTCGACAAGTGTATCGCTGCCTTCATTAAGGTGGGTAAGGAACTCGGTGTATTGAAGTAATCTTTATATTGATAGAAAATAAAATACGGGTGTGTCAGTGATGACGCACCCGTATTTTATTTGTCGTGTCATTGTGGAAAAGGTGAATGTTGGAGTGGCATAGAGGCGGAGGGTAGGGATGTGGTGGATATGGTTAATGCTCTTGATTTGACCATCCTTAAGATTTAAGAAACAATAAGGCGCTTGAGGCTTATTCTCATGCGGATTCTGCGGATTTCACGGAGATTTGCGGAATATTTAAGGACTTATAGCGGGATTCCGCAGAGGCGCACACGCTAAGGCTTGTGCTTTGCCGTGCGGAGGAGGACATACACGCGCTTGACTGCGACTCTCTGTTTGACATAAGAACATAAGTACATAAAGAATTTTGCTCTTTTGTTCTTCTGTCTAAACAACTTTAGTGTGAGGGTTACCTACAAGCGAGGCGATGAATGTCACCGCTGTGATTATATAAGACTTAGGGAAAATTAAGTGATTTATAGTATTCCTTAAGCCTCACTTAATTTTCCCTTAGTCTATGATATAATTTATGTACTTTTAATTCGCTGCATCCACAGCACAGTTCAACGCACCGCTCTTATACGTGTAAATGCCGTCAATACTGATGGCCTTGCTCTTTACGCCTGTGGCAGAAATGCGGATGGTACCCCCGTCGAAAAGGAAGTCTCCCTTGCCCTTGATTCCGCGACACTTGCTTTCGTTAACAGTACCTGCGGCATACGTAGTGCCAGTCACGCTCAATTCAATCAAAGGATTGTTTGCCACACCCTTAATTGTGAGGTCGCCACCAACACTGATGCCCTTCGTGCCGTTACCCGAGACGGTGCCTTTAATCACACCGCCCGAAATGGTCATCTGACTGTCGCTCTTGATTCCCTTAGTGTCTTCAGCAACTACGTCCAAGTGAATCGTACCTCCCTCAATAAACACTTCGCCATTGAGTTCGTCCGTAGCATCATTTGTCAGCGAGATGTCAAATCCGTCACCGCCCACATTCTTCATCGTGAAGGTGCCCCCTTGTAGCAGTAAGTACTGGTCAATATGGAAAGCATCGCTCACGGCTCCCAATACGTTGATAGTGCCCGTAAATTCGTCTTTAAACTGTGAATATTCGTCGCTCACGTAGGCATGCTTGGAGTTGCCCGTAATATTAATGGTGCCGTCGCCTTCAAACTCGGGGTGACCGTTAACAAAGAAAGCACCCTTATGGTCTCCACCAGCACAATCTTCAAAATTGTTCGTGCCGTTCACAAGAATCTTAATGCGCTTGCCGTTAAGAATGTTCAGGGCAGGAAGGCTCACTGTTGTTGATGTAAGACTCACACCGTTGAGCGCAACTGTTGCCTTAAAATCTCCCTCCATAGTAAAGGAACCTGAGTCGGAAGTGCCACTGAGCGTGTACGTAATTTCATCTTGATAAAGAGGGTCGGCGGTGATGTTAACGTTTGCACCGTCCACTAAAACAGTAAGATAGGGCGCAAGGTCACCGCTGAGTTCCACCGTTGCCGAATTGCCGTTATAGACCACTCCTACGCTCTTTTCAGCAACAGGAGTATTGTTAATTGTCATACGGTCAATGGTGCTGATGTCGTATGTCTTTCCGCCGAGGGTGAGGGTTGTGCCTCCGCTTGCGAAACTGGATTCGCCGAGAGTCGTAGCGTCAAACGCTGTAGTCACACTGCCTTGCTCCACGCGCAGTGTCTGTGCCGATGCAGTCAAAGTTGTTCCTGCAAGGGCGAGAAGGAGTAGATACTGTTTCATTGTGCAAGGAGTTTAAATGTTTGTTGACCAATGCGCACTACGTAAACGCCCTTGCTCAATGGGAGCGTGAAGCGCTCATTTCCGTTAGTGCTCTTCTTCAGTGCCGCCACGGTGCGTCCGTCAAGGTTATAAACGCCAATGGGAGTGCCTGCAGGCGCCACAACTTGGAGTGCGCCACCCGTAAATTGCGCCTTCACTGAGGCGTTAGCAACAGCGTCGATGCTCGTAGGTTCTGCCGAGAAAAAGAGGGCGTTAAGGTCGGCCGTAGCAATCTCAACGGTCTGACCGTCACACTGTGTTATCAATTTATCATTCGCAAAGGTGAGCACAGCTCCCGAACTGATGTTCAGACTCTGCTCATTGCCGTTCAAGAGTCGGAACGTCAAGTAATCCAAGCGCTGAGCGCTCACGCTCGTTGCCAAAAGGAGGGCAACGAAAAAGGATAATATTCTCATGATTTGCTGAAATTTGGTTGAGGTTGAGAGGGACTTAAGATAGGGTTTTATAGTTTCTATAGGCTATAGTCCTAATCGTTACTATAGTTCCTATAAAAATCCTAATAGTTCTTATAAATTCTCTCCCTCCTTAATTAAAATTTAATCTTATAACCGATGCTCACCGCATGCACATTGGGGTCGTCGCTGTAATGTGAGTCATTAAAGACGTAGGCAATGGAAAGCGTGTTCTTCTTATTGAGTTTCCAGTCGGCACCAACGATAAGGCGCGTTTCTTCAGTAGCACCGCCATTTTGAAGTTGCGTCTTGATTTCATAGGTTGCGAAAGGCGCAAGGGGGCATTTCTTGATGTCGTATTCAATGCCGATGCGCGAGCGAAGGAGGTGGTCATTCTTGTGGTGCTTACGGTCTTCGCC
This sequence comes from uncultured Prevotella sp., assembly GCA_937906765.1. Lineage (GTDB taxonomy): Bacteria > Bacteroidota > Bacteroidia > Bacteroidales > Bacteroidaceae > Alloprevotella. Next base: position 2,482 of record CALCUV010000238.1, on the reverse strand, counting down.
TACTTCAGCACGGAACCAGTCTTGATCGGCAAAGTTATACGTGGGAACCGATCCGTCAAAACCCATAGGAACTTCGTCACGATAGCGCATGCGCTCAATATCCTTGGCAATAGAATGCGTATATTGATAGCGCTCACGGATAGAGAAGGTAAAGCGTCCCACCTTCACCTTGCTCGAAAGGTCAAACGAAAGGCGGTGTTTCGTGCGATGAAAGGCTTCATCTACATTGTAACCATCAAATTTGCCATTCGCCTCTAAGTCATTCATCTTTACTTCTCCACGACTCAAGTCGCTGATGTACTGATAGGTGGCGCCGGCCTTAAGGAAGTCACAAACCTTATAGTTACCGCTAATAAAGGCGTTGGCACGTGACACTTCTCCGAGATTGTCATTTGCGCGCATGCCTAAACCAAAGCTCATCTCGATGCGCTTATTAACCTTCGTTTCGGCTTCAAATTCAAGCCACGTTCCAAATTCATCTTTCTGTGCAAAGGTTGGAACTGCCAACAGGAGGGCACAGCAGGTGATAAAAATCTTTTTCATAATGGTTGGTGATTAAGGTTTTCAAGTCCTTGTTATTCGGGTGGTTAAGACGAAGCGAATGAGGCGCGAAACAAACCCTCAAATTGTGCGTCTTAAGTGCCCAAATAAAACAAATTTAGTTACGTATTGTTTTTCCTAAAACAAATATTGTTTTCGGTTGGTCAGTTGCCGTAGCGTTTTTGCGAAAAAAGAGTGTTGGGCATCAAGTCTTCTGACGCACGACAGGGCACCTGCGCCCGCCAAGGTCTTACGGCTTTATGCTCAACACTCATTGGGCGTTATGCGTCGGGAACTTTAAACATGCGGTCAACCGACTTAATGCGTTTTTCTGGGTCAACGTAGAACACACGAAGCATGGTCATGTCCGTCAAGAAGTCAACGGCGCCCACTTCTACACGCGTAATTTTCACCCCAAGGCGTTCCTCAAGGTCCTTCACGAGATCGTCGTAACGCTCAGGTTTAATGAGGTCGATGTTGTCGTATTTAACGAACTTGCAACCCTGATTATAAGCCGAATGGAAGTTTTCTGCCAACCACACAATGACAATGAACACCAAGTTAATCACCAAGCGTTCGGCGACGCAGAGATTGCCCGTCTTGCCGTTGAGCACTGATAGCGCGATTAAGAAGAAGAGGTACGTCATTTCGCGAATGGGCACACTCTCTGTGCGATAGCGGATAATCCCAAATATAGCGAAGAGCCCCAGAGCGGCACCCACCATTCCGGCATCCGAAACCGAACCCGCCTTTTCCTGACCCATGAACAGGTAAATCAGCATAAAGATGCTCACCGAGAGCAAGATGAACGTGAAGTAGTAATCACGGCGTTGCCCCTTAGGATAGTAGAAGAAATGAACGATGGACCAAACGGTCACACAGTTAAGCACGAGACTTCCAAGGAGATGGAGCAAGTCGGCACTTTCAGAAAGAAAATCAGGCATAGTATAGATTTTAAGTAGTTAGTAACTAATAGTGAGGAGTGAGTAGTCTGTCCAAATGGAGTAGAAACGGCGTTTTACTCATTTCCCCTTAATCTTCTCATAGCGATGCAGTCGCTTCTTAAAACGATTGATTTTCAGCCCGTCATTCGTAATGGCCGAGCCGATGCAATACTTACTAAAGCCGCTGGGCTTGATGCGTAACTGGCGGAGCAAGGCAAGGATGGGTGAATGCATACGTCCGTCGCGCTTGAGCTCGATAACGACAAGATTGTCCGCACTTCCTGTTTCGCCCGTCTCATGATTGATGAAGCGGATGCCAAAATCTATGGTTAGGCGCTCCGTCTTCGCCTCGTTGACAAGGGTAATGCGGTGAAAAGCATTTTCAATCGTGGGGACGATGTCGCTAAAGGTATATCCCGTGCGCTCCGTGAGGAAATCCTCGCCGTAACGCTCGTTGATGACCGCCTCAATGGTGGGCACCGCAATGCGCTTCTTGCGCGTTTTTCCGTGATTGTCCTTCTTCTTGACCTCTAAGAAACTGTGCCCCGAGTCAAGGTAGGTGCGTGCTCGCACTTTGGTGCGCGGAAAATGAGCACAATGGTGCTGGCGAAACATTTCGTGTGTCACGGGAGTGTCCCAATAGACCGTGCGATAACCAGCAATACACTTCCCATTGTTATGTTGCGCCGAGTATGTCCCAACGGTCAGGTTTAGGAGTTCTTCCAGTTTCGCAAGATTCGTAACAAACTTCGTGTCCGTGCGCTTCATGAGGCGTACGGACTTCATCTCTTCCAGCGTAATGGGCCGCATTCGCGCTACAAGCTCGTGAAGTTTGTCGTAAGTGTCAGTCATTGAATTGCAAATATACACAAATTTCTGTAAATAAAAGGAATGCCCCCAACAATTTACTATTTGCCCCCCCCCCTACACCTATTATATATTATATAAATATAAATAAAAGTCAACAGATTATAGACAACCGACGCCAAACCGAGGGC
>CALCUV010000237.1 GCA_937906765.1 uncultured Prevotella sp. | reverse complement strand
AAAGTTGTGTTACATCGGGTTGAAACTCTTGGGATGAAGTGAAACGATGTGACAACACAATTTTTTGAAGTGTGTCATTATCAAGCATTTTCTTGCATCCCTCAAAGCTCTGTAAGTAGTCGGCATCAACAGGAGTTGGCGCAACGTGCTTTATCACGGGGGAGGGAGTAGGCAGAAGGGGTTGCGTGTAAGTTTCTTCTGCAGATATGAGCAAAATTGGGAAATCTTTCGTGTCGAAAGGCACCACTAAGAACCCTGAATGTTCGTTGGTGATTCCCGAAAGTTGCGAAATAGGCAGTGGAGGTGTCGTGCTACCAATGTACCTATAATGATTTTCGTGGGGTAGTTTATAATAGGCAAATGAAAGGTGCTCCATCTGAAATGATTGTTTCATTTTGAGGGATCTGCGGTTAAGGGGATGGGGAGTGAAAAGTGTAGTGTAAATTAACTATTGTTGTGCTCCTTCTCCAATTGCTTTGCTTCGTCCCAAATCTTATCCATCTCTTCAAGTGTCATGCTTTTGAGGTCTTTTCCTTGCTTTAAGGTCTTCTCTTCAAGGTAATTAAAGCGTGATATGAACTTTTGGTTCGTGCGCTCTAAGGCATTGTCGGGATTGATTTTATAAAGTCTTGCCGCGTTGATAAGACTAAACATCAGGTCTCCAAATTCAGCCTCTGCTTTATCGGCATCCATGTTTTCAACCTCTTGTTCAAACTCCGAAATTTCTTCTTTCACTTTCTTCCACACGTCGGAACGCTCTTCCCAATCAAACCCTACACCTCGTGCTTTGTCTTGTACGCGATAGGCTTTGATAAGTGAGGGTAAAGCATTGGGCACTCCTGAAAGCACACTCTTATTCCCGTCCTTCTCCGTTTGCTTGATTTGTTCCCAAAGTTGGGTTACTTGGTTGGCATTCTCCACACCGTCATGATTTCCAAAAACGTGTGGATGTCTATAAACCAATTTGTTAGAAAGATTTTCGCAAACGTCGTGAATGTCAAAGTCATTCGTTTCCGAACCAATCTTAGCATAGAAGATAACATGGAGCAACACGTCGCCCAATTCCTTGCTGATTTCCTTCATGTTACCCTTCAAAAGGGCGTCTGCGAGTTCAAATGTTTCTTCAATAGTGTTAGGGCGCAGGCTTTCGAATGTCTGTTTCTTGTCCCACGGACATTTCTCGCGAAGTTCGTCCATTATTTGCAACAATCTAACGAATGCCGTTGCCTTTTCTTCTATGGTATGCATGCTTAAAATCTATTTAGTATTTACTATCGCAAAATTATAAATAAATTGTGGAAAACCGCTATCTTTGCAAGGTCAAAAAATAAGGATTGAGATATGGAGAAGTTTGAACTTACGATTTTAGGTTGTGGAAGTGCCACACCAACTTTAAAGCACATGCCTACTTCGCAGGTGTTAAATGTTCGTGAAAAACTTTTTATGATTGATTGTGCTGAAGGAACGCAACTGCAATTTCAACGCGCGGGTTTGCGTTACAATCATTTGAGTCATATTTTCATATCTCACCTTCATGGCGACCATTGTTTAGGACTACCGGGTTTGATTTCTACGCTTGCGTTAAAGGGGCGTACTGCTGACATTCATATTTATGCCCCAGCGGGTGCAGAAAAATTGTTTCGCCCACTCTTTGATTTCTTTTGTAATAATATACCTTTTGAAATCCATATTCACGAAATTGATACAAGTCAGGTAACTCAGATTTATGCGGATAAAAGCCTTAAGGTTACCTCCTTTCCGCTCTTACACCGCATGCCAACTTGTGGATTCCTTTTTCAAGAGGTAGGAGTTTTGCCCCACATTCGTAGGGACATGATTGATTTTCTTGAAATCCCTGTTTGTCATATTCAATCAATTAAATTAGGTGCAGGATGGACTACTCCAGAAGGGCGACATTATACGCATGAAGAACTAACAACACCTTCGTATTCACCGAGAAGTTATGCCTATTGTTCTGATACACGTCCCTTAATGAGCAATGTAGAACTGCTTAAAGGCGTAGATCTCATGTTTCATGAAGCAACCTTTGCAGAAGCAGAGGCGGGTAGGGCAAAGGAAACTTTCCACTCAACTGCAAAACAAGCAGCCAGTGTCGCAAAGACGACAGAAGTAGGAACGTTGCTCATTGGGCATTTCTCCGCACGCTATACTGATGAGACGCTTCTGCTTAACCAAGCAAAAGAAGTTTTTGAAAATACATTTCTTGCACGCGAATTACTCAAAATACCCATTTTACCCCGTATATAATTTGAAAAAATACCCACGAATAAGCAAATATTTACATTTTTCTTGAAAAAAGAAGGAGACACCCCTTTGTATATTCAAAAAATGTTGTACTTTTGCAGTGCATTTGAGAAAACAATGCGGTAAGGAAGTTTGGGTGAGTGGCTGAAACCACCAGTTTGCTAAACTGACGTACGGGCAACCGTACCGGGGGTTCGAATCCCCCAGCTTCCGCAAAATGCAAGAAAAGCAGATAACTCCCCAAAGGGTTGTCTGCTTTTTCTTTATGATGATGCTTGTGGATTGCTATAATTGTTTTTTTATATAGGGGATAAGATAGCAGAACCAACGGGGGCAAGAATCAACCTGCCATCAGCCCCCCTTAAGAGAGTTAAGAGGCATATCATGGTTGTAGAATTGTCAAATTTAGTCTTTTATCAAATTGGAAACTAATACATTTATGTTAAGGAAAGAATACGTGTGGCCTTACAGAACGAAAGGCCACACGTTTTATTTACCCTGGATATTTTAATATTTACTTTCTGTTCATTTTAAGGGCATACGGGTCGAATTGGAAGTTTAGAGGTACGTAGGGTTCTTAGAAACCCTCTATAAGTACTTATTGTTAATGCAAATGTGTTTTCTCGAGTAAAAAGCGAACTACTCCAATAATTTGCTAATGGTAAAAATAGGGTGTTTCCGTTTCGTTTACTTGTTAGTAACAGACCACTTACACCGTTTTGAAGGAGATACTCTCCATCGCAATTTGTAATTAACTCCTCCCACTCATCATTTGAAGGCATGCGCCAACTGCCACCCCAAGTAACATGAGCTGCATCGTCCTGGGGTTCTAACTTTGTCATATTATCATTTTTATTGTATTTTGTCGGTAAACCATTTTCATCCTGCCATTTGTAACTTTTTGAACCAGATGCGTCAACTTCGCCCCAACGATATAGGTCTCCTCTGTTCTCATGACTTTTAGCCCCCAGATTGTACGTTGACCATTTCACACTAAGACCGAGATCAACGTATTCATGCCCAACGTGTTCTGATGTCACCATGGGTTGAACACGAGGCCTAAATACAGGTCTTGCCGAACATCCCCTAGAACGAGCAAAAGAAGCGAGCAAATGAGGTTCGCTTGCATCAGCAAACCACATATTATAGGCTTGATCTTCATAATGCTCATCACGTTCATTCGTTAAATAAAACCCATTATTTTCTATGATAGTGTGATAGACATCTTTACAATCAGCCGCTGGCAGAAAAATACTATTACCATTTATTTTGCTTGTTGCCTTAAATCCATTCTTACCATTCTGAGTAACCCAAGTCCAATTACAGTTCTTTATTAACTCCTCGCATTCATCCTTACTTGGTAAATACCAGTCTCCCCCCCATGTTACATGAGCGACATCGTCTTCAGGATCTAACAATGTTTTATTATCAGTATGTCCGCGGTATTCTTTACTATTATATTTTTTATATCTTTTAGAGTAATTTATGGATTCTCCGTAAAATTTATAATTGTTGTCAGTGTACATTGATTTATAACTAGTCTCTCCCCAGGCGAAATAATTACCATAATCTTCGGGACTGGTGCTACCTACATTACATGTTGCCCATTTCACGCTGAGTCCTAAGTCTACATACTCGTATCCATTGTGGGTTGACTGTGCTAAAATGTTCGAGGGTGTCATAAGCAATAAATTGACAATCCCAATCAAAAGGAAAATAAAATGTTTCATAATGCTTAATTGTTTTGATTTGCCAATACGATTCATTCTCAACGTGATATATTTCTAACACTTTACAAAATTATGTGTTTTTTTCAGATCTATGGATTTAACAAATTTATTTTTTTCAAAAAAAACGTGCAGTAGGAATACACCTATCCCCTTTTGTTCTTATGTTCTTTTGTCTAAAACCTCAGTGCATGCTATAGTACTTGTATAAAGCAATTTAATATGATGCAAAACAAAGTCTCATATTAGGTGCACAATTTGTAACCTAAGCGTTGGGATGTTAAACTTTGTTTTCAGAATTTAAGATGCTCTTTTAAAATTTATATTTTTTGCAAAACGCTAAGTCAATTTATTCTTTATTCATCTGTCTTGCTCCTATTAATTATTTGTGTGCATAAATGAAATCAACTATTTTTATACAGATGAAAATGAATAGTCTAAGCGTGTGACTATATGTAAAGAAAAAAAGAAGTAGGGAGTCGACTCCCTACTTTTCTTATTGATTGGCATTATGCCTTCTTTGTAGCTGTCTTTTTAGTTGCAGTCTTTTTTGCAGGTGCAGCATCCTTCTTTTCTGCAGGTTTCTTTGCAGCGCACTTTTTAGGTGCAGGTTTCTTTGTGGGTACTTCTTCTGCCTTGGGCTCTTCAAGAGCTTCTACACCACCAAGTTTAGCTACAACCTGCTTCAACTTTTTGATTTCCTTTTCCTTAACAGCTAACTCTTCATCTTGGTTCTTGATGGTTGTGAGGAGCGAGTTAAGTTCTTCGTTTTCCATACCACCATAAATGTTGTTCACGCGAGTCACAAAGTCACCAATGATGTTCATGTAGTTTGTGAAAGCATCATAGGGAGAGTCGTAGATACCGCGATAAGCGCCATAAGAGTTAGGTTTTGTTGAGATGAAGCGGAAGTTGTTAGACGCCTGGAGGTAGTCCCAGTCTTGCTTGAGGCGACGGTCGTTGCAGATGCGTACGCGTTCTGCAACACTGTAGAGCTTGTTGAATGCTTCCTGTTGCATTACATTACCCAACCATGGAGAGAGGTCGCGTTCTTCGTCTACCCAAGATGTGGGGTAGGGCACGTCAATGGTGCCTACAGACTTAATCTTAGAGCAGATTTCAGAGGGAGTAGAGAAGGTAATGCCACGTTCCTTAAGCTGAGCGGGGAGTGCCTTCATAAACTCGAGGATGTTTGAAGAGAGGGGCTGGAAGATGCCGAGTGCGCAGAGCTCCATGAAGAGGTTGATGACCTGGCTTTCTATGACCAC
>CALCUV010000236.1 GCA_937906765.1 uncultured Prevotella sp. | reverse complement strand
TTGTTTTTTTCAATTAATTTCTGGTAGTAGCAGAAAAATACCCATTGATAATCAGACAGTTAAAAAGGAGGCTTTTCCCACATGGATAAAGCCTCCTTTTCTGCAATGCAAAGATAATACATTTTTAAGCGAAATGCAAATCGCGTTTTTAGGCGGGCTCGTTGATATTTGCGAAAAATCTTTACAAACGGAGGGGTATAAAATAGTGTTATGGGGATACTTTTTAGAAATAAAATAGGTGTTACTTGCGTGACCTTTGGTTGTCCACGAAAACTCGTTTGTTTTATTTCGAGCCACTAATGAACACTAATTTTCACTAATATCCATCCGGTCTTAAATGCCCCGCAAGGCATTCGTGTAAATTCGTGCCCATTAGTGGTTCAAAAGATACCTGTAGATACGCGCCAACCCGTGGAGAAATTCTGTGTCTTCCGTGTGTTGCTTTCCCCTCATAAGTTCGGACAGCGACTTTCAGTTCTGTGTGAAACCACCTCACGCAGACGCTTTGCGAAACTTTGCGGCTTTGCGTGAGAAAAATATATTCTTATGTCAAAGATATATTTGCACACAGAACTCACAGAAATACACGGAATTTGCTTCGCGTATTTTTGGACATAAGTATTGAATTGGCGTCCCCAAAAATGAGAGTAAAAATATCAATTCTTCAAATATCTGTATTTCAACTATATATAAGTTTGTTATATAGAAGAATATATTAGGTAGTAGGTAGTAAGCAGTGAGGAGTATGCTCCGGATGGTATTACCTACTACTTACTACTTTAAGCCCCGCAATGTTTCTTTCTGAAATTCCAAATAATCATTGATGTAACTCTCAGGTTGGTACCCGTCTGAAGCAAGTACCAGAAGGACGGCGTCGGTAGCGAACTTCTTGAGTTCAATCCAGGTGTAAGGCGGCACGATAAGTCCTTCGTCCTTCTTACAGAGTAGGTTACAAAATAACAGCGGTTGCGCCTTAAGGTGCAACCGCTGGAGTGTGTTTCCTGAGAATGAAAGTCATGTGAGAGGTGTGTTATTTGCCAACGACCTTCTTTCCGTTAATGATAGAAATGCCTTTTTCCGCATTACGGATGCGTCGCCCAGAAAGGTCGTAAATGTCAACGTCCTTGCTCTGCTGATGGGATGGCATCGTGATGTTGTTTGTCCCGCCCGTAATGGTGAAGGCTTGATTATCCATAGGGTCAAGGGATGTAAGCGTAAATGCGACGCCTCCAATTTCCTCAATTTTTATAATCCCTCCATTCATGGAGCGTTGTGCGGTAGAGAAATCTACTTCAACCTTTCCGATGTTGAAGTTCGGAAGACGTAGTTTGCACGCACCGTCAAGGGCTCGGACGTTGTCGGCTAAGACGTGTGGGAAAGTCTTACCATAGTCGTTTGATATGCTGATGCGTAAGCGACTATTTTCCGTGAAATAATTAGGGTTTACTCCCCACTTTAAAGTGACCTCCTCACCCGCTGTGTAATTTGCTTTTGAGGGCACAAGCGTGGCCTTGAAGGGCTCGCCCGAAACGATATCAACCGTCGTCTCCCACAAAGCATAAGTGCTAAAGAAAGGAGATGCTTGCAAGGTTTCAAAACTGTAATCCGTGCTTGGGATATCGCAAGCAAGAATGCTAAGATGGTAAGTGCCGGGAGCCTTCTCGTGGATATTAGTTCCCTCAACGGAATAGAAAAAATCATCGTAATACACATCCGCAGTATATTGGGGTGTGTAATTTATCACGTTGTTTCCTTGAGGTGCGAATGATGGAAAATCCGGCAACAAGCCATTGTCGCCCATATACAGATTGATGTTGGCGCTGTGGCAACCAAATGCTGTAAACATTAACGTGTGATGGTCGGTGTCAGTGGCATGTATTGGGATAGAGAGGCATGCTCCTTGTGGTATGCGATACGTTCGTTGCATTTTTTCGACATCAAACTGAGGCACATTGTTTGTCACCGCCACATTTGCATATGCCGACGTGTTCTGAATCCTATTGCGTATTGTGTGAATGGAAGGGTAGGAAAAGAATTCTCCATCGGTGTCCATCAAACTGCCTTCGCCCATAGGCGTATGGGTTGCGCCAAACATGTGACCGAGTTCGTGAGCAACGACCCACTTATCGGTTTTTGCATATCCATTCCCTTTGACGTTGGAACTGTAGGCTCCTTCTAAGGCTGAAAGTCCCGAATTTTCGGCAGAGGGATCGCGATGCGTCACCCACATCCCTACGTCGTAAGCTGACGCTCCAATGGCAGCGTTAATGAGTTCGGTGCCATAGCCGATATTGGGAAGTTCGTAAGATTCTTTGTCAAATGCGGGTGTTACTTGATGCATGACCAAACGTTCGTCAACCACGACGTCAAAACAAAGTCCTAAGGGGACAAACATCTTGTTGACAAACGCCTCACACTCCTTCCAGAAGGCTACAACATTCTTATAGTCGCCACCGAGGTCTTCTTCGTATGCACTATTGGAGACCGGGATCGCCAAACGATAGAAACGCAACGTGCCATCTCCGGTGAGGGCATCATTGTTTTTACCATACACAGCATTGCATGTCATTCCTAATGCGAAAAGGCACAAGAGACTTTTGGTGATAATCGTGTTTTTCATTTTAGGGTTGGTTGAGATACTATAGTTACTATTGTTGGCAAATCTACGAATATTTCCTGAGATATGAGAGAGAAAGTGGGGATATTGCAAGATAAATCAGCTATTTGGCAGGTGAATGCCACTTTATGCCGAGATGCATATTGGGGAAAAGAAACTTGGTCGGACGAAGCATAATGTCTTTATGATTTTAATAACAAAAAGTGGAGACAATTCTTGACTGTCTCCACTTCATATTGATGTAACGAATTATTACGAAAATTACTCTGCACCGGGGCGCTGGATGTAAGCAATGACGTCGCCCTTCTGTACGTGCGCACCTTGGTCGGCATTGATTTCCACAATCTTGCCACCCATTGCTGCGGGGAGTTCGTGAATCTGACCGTAGTTGTTTTCGATGTAGCAGAAGAATTCACCTTCCTTATATTCCTTACCGATGTAAGGAGCGATGGCCTTAACGCATTCGCCGTCTCCGCCAATCTGCCAGAGCACAGTGCCCGCTTCGGGTGCCACGATGGCATCTGCCTTAGCGTGTTTGAATGCTGCTGCTTCTTCGGGGGTCATGTTTCCTGCGTTAGCCTTGTCCTTTGCTGCCTGGAGGTCAGCAAGGAAGCGCTTCTTGGCAGCACCGCTCATGTAGTCGCGATACTGTGTTTCGTGCATAGCGAATTCAAAGAGTTCTTCTTCATCTTCGCCGAGGGGCCAGCCATTTGCTTCCATTTCATCGCGGAAGCGGTCAAGGTCGTCGGGATAGAAACTTTGAGGATCTTCAGTTGAGAATTCAAAGCCCTTTTCCTTTGCGAGCGCAATGATTTCTGGATCGAGTTCTCCGGGAAGTTTACCGCTCTTACCGAGAATCATGCCCCAGATAGAGTTGTCCATCATTGAATAACGGGGTTTGCCCATAGATTCTGTGAGGAGGTTCATGAGGGCAATGTTCTTCACGTATTGTGAGAAGGGAGTTACGAGTGGGGGATAACCCACGCGGGGCCAAACGTATGCCACTTCGTCGAAGAGACGTACGAGGAGCGCGTCTTCAGAAAGCGCTTCTTCGCCCTTAGCCACGCGGTTGTTGTTGATAGCTGCCATAA
>CALCUV010000235.1 GCA_937906765.1 uncultured Prevotella sp. | reverse complement strand
GTACAGCCTACAACTCCCATCCGGATTTAGGAACTCTGAATTACGCCGAAAGGCAGTTGTAAACTGCACTCTGTTAACTCTACTCTCAAAATAGTTGTACGTTGCACTCTGTTAATTGTACTCTAAAAATCATGTCCAAAATCCTAATCATCATACAGCGCGAATTTTTTACGCGTATTCAAAAAAAGTCGTTTATTATCCTCACCATCCTTATGCCCTTTATAATTGCGGGCGTAGCAGTCACTCCCTTTTTGCTGGCTTCTATTAAGGATGACACGCAACACACGGTGATGCTTGTGGATAAGACGCATAAATATGCCCCTCTCTTTGAGGACAACGAGAGTTACCATTTCGTAACGGCGCCCGAGGTGCTTCCTGAGTTTAGAGACGAAGATTCTCCCGTCAAGGCGGTGATTCTTATCAGCGAAGACTTGATGAAAAATCCGCAAGCGCTGAAGATGTATTCTTTAGAGGAAGTGCCTGCCGATTTGCAGCGTCTCACGGAGAATATTCTTTCCGAAAAGGTGCGTGCTGACAAACTTGCTCAGTATAATGTGGAAGGCCTTGCCGAAATTATTGCTGAGGCAGAGACCGACATCTCTGCGCAGACCGTGAAATGGACTGATGACGGTGGCGAAACTTCTTCTGATTCCGGCATAGCTTTGGGCGTAGGTTTCCTCTTTACGTTCATTATTTACATGTTCGTAATGTCTTATGGCGGTATGGTTATGCAAGGCGTGATGGAGGAAAAGACCAACCGCATTATGGAAATTGTTGTTTCAAGCGTGAAACCCTTCCAGTTGATGATGGGTAAGATTATCGGCATTGCCCTTGTTGGTTTTGCTCAAATCGCCATTTGGGGCGTGATGCTTGCCGGTATTCTTACGGCGGTTTCTTACTTTGTTGGAACTCCAGAAGTGGTAAATCCCCCTATGATGGCAGGAGGTGACGCCGCAATGCAAACCGCCCTGGCGGAAGCACAGGCTGGAAATCCTGTGACTGAAATCCTCAGTGCGCTACCCCTCGTAGAATTGATTATTATGTTCATTCTTTATTTCATTGGGGGATACTTGCTCTACGCATCGTTCTTTGCTGCCGTCGGAGCGAGTATTAATGCACAGGAAGATAGTTCACAATTCATGATGCCCGTAATTCTCATTATGGTGTTCGGACTTTACGCCGCACTTTATGGCGCAGAAAACCCCGACGGTCCGTTGGCATTCTATGCGTCTCTCTTCCCGCTCACATCGCCCATCGTAATGATGGTGCGCATTCCCTTCGGTGTGCCCCTTTGGCAAGAATTGCTTTCGCTTGCATTACTTTTCGCCACAGCCATCTTTATTGTATGGATGAGCGGACGTATCTATCGCGTGGGTATCCTTATGTATGGCAAAAAACCAACACTGAAGGAAATGCTAAAGTGGATAAGATATAGTTGATTAAGATTATGAGGTTTTGAGGTTATAAGGTTTTAAGAACCTTGCGGACTGTGCGCTTGACCTTAAAGACTTTTAACCGCAAAACCTCAAAGCGAAACACCCTAAAAACCTTACAACCGAAATCTTATAACCTCAAAGCGAAGCGCCCTTATAACCTCACCTATGATCGCAATCGTACATCCTAATACGCTGGCGGCACTTGGTCTTGCCAGCATTATAGAGAAAATCATGCCGATGGCAGAGGTAACCTGCTTTTCGGGATATGCAGAATTGGAAGAGTCGGAAGGTCGATTCTTCCACTACTTCATCTCCCCCGAAGTGCTGATTGAAAATGCGCAATTCTTCCTTGCTCACAGTCGTCAAACCATAATTTTGGTGGAAGGTGGCGCACGCGGGCGCTTGCCTCGTGACTTCCATACGCTGGATTGCACACAGAGCGAAGAGCAACTCACGCATGCTTTTATCCGCTTGGCAGAAATGGCCCACGGAAAGCATACGCAACACCCCTCTGTTTCAAACATCTCTGCCTCACAGCACGAACAACATCCCACCCCTCTCTCGCAACGCGAAATCGAAGTGCTTCAACTGCTCACGAAAGGGTATATCAACAAGGAAATTGCCGATAAATTGTGCGTAAGCCTCCCAACGGTCATTACGCATCGTAAGAACATCACCGACAAATTGGGCATCAAAAGCGTTTCAGCACTAACAGTTTACGCATTGACACATGGACTGACAAAAGTTGAAGACATTTAGCGTTTTGAATAGAGTAAAGACTAAAGATGTTTTGACATTTCAAGAGATTTTCCTAACTTTGCGCCCGAAAAAGTTTTTCAAGGTTTCAAGGGTATTGCTTTTAGGCGTTTCTCTTAGTAATCTACATGGTGCTTAAAGTATTATAATTTCAAAACTTTAAACCCTTTTTTCACAACAGTACAACATTACAATCTCAAATATTATGATTAAATCACAAGACATTAAGAAGGGCACATGCATCCGCCTCGACGGTAAGCTTTACTTCTGCATCGACTTCCTCCACGTTAAGCCTGGTAAGGGTAACACAATCATGCGTACCACTTTGAAGGACGTAGTTTCTGGTCGTGTACTCGAAAAGCGTTTTAACATTGGTGAAGCTCTCGAAGATGTACGCGTAGAACGTCGTCCTTACCAATACCTTTACATGGAAGGTACTGACTACATCTTCATGAACAATGAAACTTTCGAACAAATTCCTATTGCTAAGGACCTCATCACTGGCGTAGAATACATGAAGGAAGGTGACGTAGTTGAAGTAGTAAGCGATGCTTCTACAGAAACAGTTCTTTACGCAGAAATGCCCGTGAAGACTCGTCTTCAGATTACTTACACAGAACCCGGTCTTCGTGGCGACACAGCAACTAACACTCTCAAGGATGCTGTAGTTGAAACTGGCGCAAAGGTTCGCGTTCCCCTCTTCATTGAAGAAGGTGAAATCATCGAAATCGACACTCGCGATGGTTCATATCAAAACCGCGTAAAGGCATAATCCAATAAAAAGTGCATCCTTTCAAAAGGGTGCACTTTTTGTTTTATTTTACACAAAAAATCTCGATTTTATACTCTGTATAAATATATTTGATTATATTTGTTACGATTTAACTAAACACAATTTATTATGAAGAAAATTTTACTCGCTTTGGCATTCGTATTTTGCGCTGCAAGCGTATCGGCTCAGGGCTGGGGCCTTGGTGGTCGTGTAGGTTCAGGTTTCCAGGCTCAGGCAGAGTACACATTCTCATCAGGCAACTATCTTGAGGGTCGTCTTGGTATGGCTTGGAATAACCCTGGCGCAACACTTCTCGCAGACTTCACTCTGCTCTATCAGTGGAACATCTGCAATATGGATTGGACTCCAAGCGCAGGTACTTGGTTCTTTGATGCAGGTGCAGGTGTTGGCGTAGGTGGCCGTGAGAACCTCGTTTATGTTGGTGCTACAGGCTGTGCTAAGCTCGGTATCAAGTTTAATGGCGCTCCTGTTAAGTTGGCTATTGACTGGACTCCTGTATTTGGTCCTGCTATCGGCTATGCTAACACAGAGGTAGGTAGCGCATCTCACGCTGAGTTCCACGAGTACGGACTTACAAACTTCGGTATCTCTTGCGTATATTGCTTCTAAAAGGGATATTGAGATGATAAAAGTGCGCTTTTTACAAAAAAGTGCACTTTTTTTTACCAAAAATTTGGCAGTTCAAAAAAAAGCCCCTATATTTGCACTCGCAATCAGCAAATGGCTCCGTAGCTCAACTGAATAGAGTACTTGACTACGGATCAAGCGGT
>CALCUV010000234.1 GCA_937906765.1 uncultured Prevotella sp. | reverse complement strand
TGCAAACCATCTTTGAGCAAGATAAGGCAGAGCAATGTACCCTAATGACGCCAGCTGATTATCGAAAGAAACCCAAAATGCGTCGCTTCTGGAATTGGTTGTACCATCTTTCGTCGCCCATATTATAAAGATAGGTGCGGAAGTGTGATTGTAAGAGGTAAGTAATGCAAGGGGGGTATAGCAAAAATAAGAGTTATGTATTTAATGATGTTGCACGTCTGTGGGGAAGTAATAGCGTCACTTAAAAACATGAGTGCAGATTTTGCAAAATTTAATAATATTGCTACCTTTGCAAAGTTTTAGTTAACAACATTCAATGCTACATTATAGAACGATTCTAAATAAGCAGTCTGATAACTGGGTGGTGATGATTCATGGAGCAGGTGGAAGTATTGAAGTGTGGTATCGACAAGTAGTTGATTTTGCTCGACATTTTAATCTATTATTGGTAGATTTAGCTGGGCATGGCGAATCAGGTGCTATTGATATGACCGAAGGATTTAATTTTCCGCAAGCGGCCGAACAGGTAATGGAGGTCGTGAATCACCTAGAGATTAAGACGTGTCATTTTATGGGGCTCTCTCTGGGTTCCATAGTTGTGCGTCTTATAGCTCAGCGATACCCAGAAAGAGTAATGAGCATGGTGATGGCAGGAGCTGTAACAAAATTAGGTATCAGACTTCAGGCATTGATTCGAATTGCAACAACATTTAAGCACATTCTTCCTTACGGTTTTGTAAAACGTATTTTGGCGGAGTTTATCATCCCTCAAGAGAAGTATCGCGGTTCAAGAAACTTGTTCCTTAATTGTGCGGAAAAAGTGTCGTATGATAGTTTTGTGAGTTGGATAAAATTGGGAACAGGAATTGCTGAGCGCATTAAGAATTTGTTTCAAGAGCAGGTTTCAATCCCTACGCTTTACATTATGGGTGAGGACGACGCGCTCTTCTTGCGTCACGTGCGTAATACGGTAAGTCGTAGCAAAGGCAATCATGTTTCTCTCGCAATCGTTCCTGATGCGGGGCATGTTTGTAATGTTGATAACAAGACCTGCTTTAATCAGTTGACTATTGATTTTATCCGCAAGGTAGATACGAGTGTGGCATAAAATTAAGGTATGAAAGTTCTTTATGAACCACCTATAGCATAGTATAAATTAAGAAAATAAATAAAACTCCGATTGCCGTGTGGCAGTCGGAGTTTTTTATGTCTCGTAAACAGTTTCTAAACTTCGCAATAGAAGGAACTGTTTACTTCTTTTCGTTCATAATTTCGTCAATGTATTTCATCATCTCTTCTCCACGAAGTCCGCGCTTAAGAATTGTGCCATCGGGGGCGATGAGCATGATATGGGGAATGGACTTTACGTTGTAGAGTGTAGCGCCATTCTCTTTAACATGAGCAGGAATGTGAATCTGTGGATACTCAATGCCTTGGAGTTTCAAGGTGCCCTTAAATTGTGCTTCGGTGTCGGAAATGTTTACGCCGAGAACCGTAAGGCCTTTGTCCTTATACTTGTTGTGAAGCTTCACCAAGTTGGGCATTTCTGCCTTGCAGGGACCGCACCATGATGCCCAGAAATCTACCAACACGTAGTTGTCTTTACCAACGAAATCAGAGAGTTTTACGAGTTTGCCCGTTTCTGAAAGTCCACCGAAGTTGGTGAAGGGTTTGCCCTCTTTAGTTTTATCTATGACAACGAGTTCGTTTCTGAGTGATTGAACAATGGCATTGTCCTTAGCATATTTCACTTCGTTACACATAGAGTCAATTTGCTCCAAAGTGGGGTAGAGGACGCGAGCCGTCATGCCGAAAATGACAGCACCAATTTGGTTGTCCTTGTTTGCAGAAATCTCTGCGCGATAATAAGCGTAGAGTTTGTCATATTCTCCCTTCTTGAAATTACGAATAGAATCGGGAGTCATGTTCGCCTCATACAATTTGTTTTCCTTTTCACGCATAGCCGCCGCCTGCTTAGCAATGCTATCCAGGATGGTGTTATACTTGTCGTTCAATCCTCCATTGTCAGTGGGCTTGATGGGCGATTCGGTTGCATCAATCTTAATGTTGCTACCGTTTTCAACAAAAACAACGGTGCGTTGGCTTCCCATGTGGACAAGGTAAACTTTTTGGTCGCTAATGGTGTCAGAGAACGTGAATTTACCTTTACTGATAAGGCAAGAGTCAAGAAATTCTTCCTTGTCATTCATAAGGTAAGCATAGGTGCTATCTAACTGTTCCGTGATAGTGCCTTCAATTGTAAATCCTTTATTATCGCAACTTGCAATTATGAAAGGGAGTACAAGCAGAATGAGTTTCTTCATGAGGTAAAAAAGGGAATTGGTAAATGATTTTTACTGAAACAAGAGACTGTGCCTGGCGCACAGTCTCTTGTAAATGGGATATTTTTAGAAGTTTTCTGCCTTAAGCTGGAAGTAACTTTGGGGATGGTCGCAAACGGGGCAAATTTCGGGAGCGTCCTTACCCACCATGATGTGACCACAATTAAGACACTGCCAAATAGCATCGCCTTCGCGACTGAACACTAACTTGCCTTCAACATTAGCAAGGAGTTTGCGATAACGTTCTTCATGTTCGCGTTCAACGGCTGCCACAAGTTCAAACTTGTTTGCGATTTCTTCAAAACCCTCTTCGCGAGCTTCCTTTGCGAATGTAGCATACATGTCAGTCCATTCGTAGTTTTCGCCATTAGCTGCGTCAAGGAGGTTTTCAGCAGTTGAGGGCATACCGTCGTGAAGGAGTTTGAACCACATCTTAGCGTGTTCCTTTTCGTTATTCGCAGTTTCTTCAAAGATATTTGCGATTTGCACGAAACCTTCCTTTTTTGCCTTTGAAGCATAGTAAGAATACTTGTTGCGTGCCATTGATTCACCAGCAAATGCTGTAAGGAGGTTTTGTTCTGTCTTAGAACCTTTCAATGTTTTCATGGGAATATAAATTTTTAAATGTTTGTGAAGTTTAAAGTTGTTGCTTAAAAGTGGATTGTTGTCCGAGTGAAGGAGGCGCAAACCATAGTTGGAAATTAGGCGTTCTTTGGGTGTAAAAACAAAACGTAATTTAGGGAAAATTCTTTGAGGGTTAAGGAAAATTCTTTAAGGTTAAATTTGTCCTAATTCTAATTTAATTTTGAAACCAAAAGAGTGGGGGATGCTCCATTCGGATTCCCTTCGGATTGCATCTTGAATGCGCCATCTTCGGAATGAAGCAAAGTTACATCTTTCCTCCAATCCGAAAAGCAATTTGGGATGAAATTTTGTGTTGATGAAGATAAAACCCGATTTTTACACATATATAATAAAATAAATTCCTAATTTTGGTGAGAATATAGCGTAGAGCAGTTGGTGAGTTTCACTGCCTGTTCGCAACACTTACCTTAAAACAGATTAACATGATGTCCGAAAAAAGAAGTTTGGTTTCTATCAACACATTGTCTCGCGAAAAGATTTTGCAGTTGATTCAGCGTGCTGAAGAGTTTGAGAAGAATCCCAATAGTAAAATCCTTGATGGAAAAATTGTTGCTACACTTTTCTTTGAACCTTCAACGCGTACGCGCCTCAGTTTTGAAACTGCTGCCAACCGCCTTGGCGCAAAAGTTATTGGTTTTGCTGACCCCAAGATTACGAGTGGTACGAAGGGCGAAACCTTAAAGGATACCATCATGATGGTACAAAACTATGCGGATGTCATCGTGATGCGCCACTATTTGGAAGGTGCGGCGCTTTACGCAAGTGAGGTGGCAAAGGTTCCCATTATCAATGCTGGGGATGGCGCTAATCAACACCCCACACAGACAATGCTTGATCTCTATAGCATTTACAAGACGCAGGGAACGCTTGATAATCTCAACGTGTTCCTCGTGGGTGACTTGAAATACGGACGTACGGTGCACTCGCTCCTTATGGCGCTTCGCCATTTCAACCCTACGTTCCACTTCATCGCACCTAAGGAACTCGCCATGCCCGAAGAGTATAAGGCATATTGCCGTGAGCATGGAATTAAGTACGTAGAGTATGAAGAGTTTAACGAAGACGTGATTGCCGAAGCAGACATTCTTTACATGACTCGTGTGCAACGCGAACGCTTTACTGACTTGATGGAATACGAACGCGTAAAGGATGTGTATATTCTCAAGGCTTCGATGCTCTCTAAGGCACGTGAGAACATGAAAATCCTCCATCCGCTTCCCCGTGTGAATGAAATTGCATACGATGTGGATGATGATCCTCACGCATACTATTTCCAGCAGGCGCAAAACGGACTTTATGCCCGCGAAGCAATTATCTGTGATGTGTTAAATATGTAAGAGTACAACGTACAGAGTACATCGTACAACTCCATGCGGACTTAATTTAGAGTGTAACTTACGGCGTGCTGCGTACAACTTCATGCGGATTCTAATACTCGGATTAAACTGTTCTCTGTACTCTGTTCTCTGTTCTCTAACCTAAAACCTTATCCCTCATGAATCAAGAATTAATGGTTGCTGCCATAGAAAATGGCACCGTTATTGACCATATTCCCAGCAATAAACTTTTTGAAGTCATCAGCCTTCTTGGTCTTCAAGATTTGAAGTCAACGGTGATGATTGGTTATAACTTGGTCAGCAAAAAGATGGGCAACAAGAGCCTCGTAAAAATTGCCGACCGTTATTTTACCGATGCCGAACTCAATCGTTTAGCTGTAGTGGCGCCTAACGTAAACCTTTCTATCATCAAGAATTTTGATGTTGTAGAAAAGCGCCAAGTGCATCTCCCCAGCGAAATCGTAGGCGTCGTGAAGTGTGGCAATCCCAAGTGTATTACGAACAACGAACCCATGAAAACTCGCTTTCACGTCTCTGAAAAGAACAACGACGTGATTTGTTGCCACTATTGCAGTCGTGAGCAAGTGTTGGACAAGGTGAAGTTGGTTTAATTGCAAAGATAAAACCTTAATGGCAGATTTTTTAGACGTTGTGAAGCGTCGCCGAAGCATTCGCAAGTACCAAGATGTCTCGCTCACGTCCGACGAAGTGGTGGCGCTGATGACGCCCGTGTTATATTCCCCCAGTTCTAAGGGAAAGCAAGCGGTGGAGTTCGTTTTGGTAGAACAAAAAGACATGCTCGAGCGCCTTTCTCAGGTTAAACCCCGCTTTGGTACGATGATTGCGGGCGCATCTTTGGCCGTCGTCATCTGCGGTCGGATGGACATCTCCGACGTATGGATTGAAGACGCCTCAATTGCGGCTACGATGCTCCTCTTATCCGCCGAAAATTGCGGATTAGGCGCTTGCTGGGTGCAGATTCGCGAACGCTTGCAAGAAGATGGCAGTCCTGCATCGCTCGCTGTGAGAGATTTGCTCCACCTTAAGCCAGAGCAAGAACCACTTTGCATTGTGGCGATAGGCAAAAAGGCACAGGAGGTGCCGCCTCACGCTGAGGAAGACTTGCGTTGGGAGCGCTTGATTATTCACGAGAATTAATTGTTACAGCATGGGAGAACGTGCCCGTTTACTCCCACTTGTAGTCGATGAAAATAGTCATTTTAGGTGCTGGAAATGTTGCAACCCATCTTTCGAGAGCGTTGCATCATGCAGGGCACGAAATAGTTGCCGTTTATAGCAGAACGTTAGAACATGCTCAGGAAGTTGCCACGCCCGTAAGTGCTGTGGCAACCTCTTGTGTAGAAACCCTACCTCCTGCTGAAGTCTATATCCTTTCGGTTAAAGATGATGCCCTGCGGGGAGTGCTTTCAGAATTGATTGCTTCTCACCCCGACGCACTTTGTTTACACACGGCGGGCAGTGCGCCCCTCTCCGTTTACGAAGGGATAGTTTCACGTGGCGGGGTGCTTTACCCCATGCAGACGTTCTCTAAGTCGGTGCCCGTTGACTTCCAAAGATTGCCCCTTTACATTGAGGCAACGGACGCGGAAACGCTTGACGTGGTGCGCAAGATTGCTTTATCTTTGAGCGAAAACGTAACCGAATTGAGCAGTGAAGACAGAAGATACCTTCACTTAGCAGCAGTG
>CALCUV010000233.1 GCA_937906765.1 uncultured Prevotella sp. | reverse complement strand
ATTTTGCTTCACTAATGCTTCACAAAAAGCGACATTCAAGGCATTATTTTCAGTGGCATAAACCGCTCTTGAGGCACACATGAATGCTACTGCTCCACCTTGTGGCGCAAATAAGGCCATGCGCCCAAAATCTGTTGTTGCTTGGTCGTAAGGAAGTATTTCACACGATGCAAGCACCCAAATAGGCAGTGCATTTGACGTTATCTTTTCCCAATCACTTGACTCCAAAATGTAAGAGTGAGAAATCTGCGCGGGGCTTCCATGTCCACTATAATTAAACATAAGTGCCCCTCTCTTTATTTCCTCAGTTAAGATTTCTTTTGCTTTGGGGAAACGATACCCCGTGGCGGTCATAACGCGTTCATAGTAGTCGGGATAAATGCGACGAACGTTTAGATTTCCATTGCTAGCAGTCATAATGCGTCCTGCCGTACGTTCGGCGTCTTCCATGTGTGTATTTTTTTCGCCTACATCACTATTGCGGGGAGCATCACCTATCATGATAATGCGATTTTTCCAACTGCCTGAATTCTTGTTTTGCAAATAGGCAATTGACTTATCGACAAGTGTTTTTGCATTTGTTTTGTTATTACAAACAAAGCGCCCAATGCCCAAATCCACTTTCTCCGTCTTCAGATTGTTACCCTCGCCATCGTCCAAGAGTCCAAAATAGTCATCGCTGGGGTAGGATACGATGTCGCCAATAACATTTTCCGATTGTGTGTCGTAACCATCATTCTGCTCATACACCAAAAGATAATCCTTGGGTGAGTGGGACTTCCATGGAGAAGTAATCATTCTGTTGTCAAAAGCGCCATCGCCAAAGAGCAAGAGATAGCGAGGCATGTCACCCTCACTTTCTGCTCTGTCATATAGCATCTTCATGTAGCGACGGAGGGCAGTTGCATCAGGAGTTCCCGAACCAAATTCATTAAATATTTGGTCTTGTCGCACCACTTCAACGTTGAGTTTGCTATAAAGTTCATGTGCTTCGGCCAAGCGCTTAGCTTCTGCGTCAAAGATGCCACTTTCAGGAACAATGATTACCATGTGAACCGCCCCGTGTGCATGTAGATTCTGATTTTCTACCTTTCCAACGAGTGTCGGTGTCGCAAAGTTAGCATCGGTGTTGACTATTACATAACGGTCTTTACCATTTGTGGCAATGGCAGAGAGTGTCCCGTCGGTGAGTTGTGAGGAGCATTTCGTGATTGCTTTCGTCGCTTCATTGATACGCCAAACTTGCGTGGCATTTGTGGCTCCTTCAATTTGAAGTTTAATGGCGCTTGAACTTATTGGTGTGGGCACAAATGTATAAGCGTCACCATTCGCCGTGAGTTTGCGCTTGTAGGTCAAACTTAAGTAATTAAGGCGAGCATCTCTTCCCTGAGTGGTTGTAAATTTAATAGGGGTTGTTGCTCCTGAAGTTGTAAGTGTATAGTTTTGACGTTTGTCGATGGCATATTCATGGTCGCGACAATAACGTATGTTAAAGCGTCCTAATGTCTTTTCACCAGAGGTGACCATTACTTCAGTGCTCGACAATTTATTGTATGCCGAGAAACTTAACTCGAGGGATGCGTCTGTGTTTATGGCATCAGGAGTTGCAAGGGTATATGTCTTTGTGTTGCCACTGGCGAAGTTGTAGGCGTCGTAAAATTCCTTTCCGCCTTCATACCAAGCGAAACTGTCCTCATCGTAAAGTGCGTGACTTGAAACCTCTGAAACGACGGTGCTTGTTGCAATCGCGTTGTCTTCTTGAAGAGTGAGTGGCGCTTCTCCCTCTGTTACAAAATAGTAGGATGACTTAGAATAAGGATTCATTTCATGTTTCCAACGCTTGCTTGAGTTGTTCCACGTGCGCTTTACAACACCTTCTGCGAAGAATAAAATCTTATCCCCCACGCGTAGTGTGCTCACCTCGTTAAGGTCGTCAATTGGCTCCGTTGTGCCTCCAAACAATTTCTTATCTTGGGGTAAACCGCCATACCCATAAACTTTAATGCGGTTGATGTCTTCAAATCCCCATTCCTTGATGAGGGCTGGTGTAATCTGATAGACTCCCTCTTTCGTCACCTCAATTTTTACCCACTTCCCAGTTGCTAAAACAGAGTTTTCGGCATATCGCTTGCGCTCACTTCTGGGAGTTTCATTATAGAGGGTTGCTTTGGGTTTTGCGGAAACGCGCACACTGGTCAAGCGAATGTAGTCGCCATCTTTTTTCAGGAAGGGATGGAGACTCACTTCTACCACACCACGCTTGCGCTCTGTTGCAAAATTGGTGTGGAGATTTACACGTTCAGGAAGTTCTATACCTAACTTCTTAAGCGTCTTTATCTCCTTGCTACTCAGTTTCGTATATTCAGGATACTCAACAATAATATCGGTGTTTTCAAGCGTCTGACCTTTTGCTAATTTAAGTTGTGTCGTAAACGCAGGAAGCACTTCGCCCACGGGGTAATCCTCAGGGCGAAGTGTTTCAAAATCTTGTGCCGCGATGGGTAATCCGCAACTTATGAAAAGCAATATTGATAAGAGTAGTTTCATATTTGATAGTTCAAACTTATAGAACCTGTTTGCTGACAGGCAGAACCTGTCACGACTTGAAGCGGGAACGAAGTCTTATTTCACCTAAATGTTAAAGACACGTTATGCTTCTTGGTGCGTTATTTTTAGTATTGGGTGATCAGGACTTTTATGACGTTCCCATAATCACGCTTGATGTTGCTTAAATTTATGCTTCCGAAAACACTATCTGTTTTACGCAAAATTATGTCTTACTTAATTGATTTTAAGTTTCACTTAATTTGAATTAAGTAAGACTTGGTTTTGGGATAAATTTTAAGCGTTCCCATTTTCTTAAATAATGTGCAATATGTTGCTTGTATATGGGCAAATTATTCTTAGAACTGAGGTTATTTAATATTAAATCGTAGTAAGGATTCCGTTCCTATACCTCCTGTGATGCAATCGTTTATACTGACTTCACATGGAGGAGTGGGGCATCCTGTGAAAATCAAGTCTCCTTGTCTGAGGGTGTAGTGTTTGCTGATTTTTGCAATCACCTTGTCTATATGGTTGCGCATCATTCCTGACTCCCCTTCATGGATATTAGTGCCGTTGCATGCAAGGTTGAACTTGATGTCACTGGCCAGAGGCTGAAAATGTGTGTTCACCCCAACTTCTTCTTCCGAATTTCTTTGTGTAGCATCGTAGAGGGGGATGAATTTCCCTATTGCGGCAGCCCCGTCAAAACCAATGGCTAAGTCCCATGGGCGATGGGCATCCATTAATTCTTTTCTCAGATTTTCAGCGCTGAATGTGGCGCCTACGGTTATGGCGTCGTAATATCGGTGCGCAAAGCGTTCAGATATGGAGCGCCCTAATCTGCAAATGCGCACCACTAAGTGACCCTGAACGCAACATGTCGTGGCAAAATCAGGAACAAAAAGCGGTTTGCCGTCCTTAAGTAACGTTGTGTCGGGGAGCACACAGACGTCAAGTTCTTCTTTATCTAACGAAAAATCGGGGTAATTATTATAAAGTACGATAACCTTCATATGAGATTTCTAATTTTGTAATTCTGCAAATGTACGAAATTAGTGTGATAACTTAAGATGCTGGTGCAGGAAAAAAGTAACGGTGAAAAAATAACTTGGAACATTTTTTGTTTTTCAATTTTCTTTTGTAAGCATTTTCAAAATAAAATTAAAACGATTCCAATTTATTTTTTCACCGTTAGTAAGCGGTGGATGACATAATTGCCCTCAAATTTCACGCCCCGCATCCGTCATCGAGGGATAGGTGAACGAAGAATGGTGAACGATGAAAGGTGAAAGGTGAACGATGAACGATTAGCGGGCGAGGGGTAGGGAGGTTCAAACGTGCATAAGGTCACTTAACACGTCGTTAGACACGAATATGCCAATTTCAGTAAGGCGAAGCGTATTTTCGGTTAGACTGAGGTTGCCATTTTGGATATGGGGTTGCGCCCAAGTGCGGATGTTTGAAGCTGGTTTGCTTCCAAATCTTTTTTCAAATTCATCCATATTAAGTCCATTGCTTGTTCTGAGGGCAGTAAAGACAAATTCATTACATTGTTCTGCTTCAGAAAGGACCTCTGTTGTGCGATGGGTGACGCCCTGCTTATTGATGTAATCTTGAAGGTTCAGAGGGTTGAAGTGTCTTGACGCTCCGTCAAAAGAGTGTGCTCCAGGACCGATACCCAAATAGGGGCGTGATTGCCAATAACCGCTATTATGGCGCGAATGAGCATTGGGGAGGCAGAAGTTGGAGATTTCGTAATGA
>CALCUV010000232.1 GCA_937906765.1 uncultured Prevotella sp. | reverse complement strand
AGAAGGTTACAGGTTTGAATCCTGTCGGAGTCACAACCAGAAAGAACTCGAGCAACATTCTATAAGTTGTTCGAGTTTTTATTTTGCACTAACTCTATCAATGATTTTGCAAATATGGTTTACACACTCAATAACCCTATATTCAAACTCTTATCATCCGTTGCAGATGAATTACAATTAGAATGCTATGTGGTAGGAGGATACGTCAGAGACCTCATCATGAACCGCCCCTCTAAAGACATTGACATCGTTGTCGTTGGGAGCGGAATTGCCATGGCCGAGGCTTTTGCAAAAAAGTTAAACAACAAGTGCCATCTTAGTGTCTTCAAGAATTTTGGAACCGCTCAAGTAAAGTGGAAAGGAGAAGAAGTTGAGTTTGTGGGTGCACGAAGAGAAAGTTATAATCGCAATAGTCGCAAACCTATTGTTGAAGACGGCACATTGGAGGACGATCAAAACCGACGCGACTTCACCATTAACGCAATGGCAATTTGCATCAATGAAGCACGATTTGGAGAATTGGTTGACCCTTTTGATGGACTCTATGACATTGAAGACCGCATCATTCGCACTCCGCTTGATCCCGACATCACATTCTCTGACGACCCCCTACGCATGATGCGTTGCGTTAGATTCGCCACCCAACTTGGGTTTCTTATTGAGGACGAAACATTTGAAGCACTCATTCGCAACAAAGAGCGCATTAAAATCATATCTCAAGAACGCATTATTACGGAATTGAACAAGATAATGCTCTCCCCCGTCCCATCGCGTGGTTTTGTCGATCTGCAACGTTGCGGATTGCTTGAATTAATTCTCCCTGAACTCGCCGCACTTGACATCGTAGAGGTAAGAAACAACCGAGCACATAAAAACAATTTCTATCACACACTTGAAGTGCTTGACAATATCTCAAAAAAGACTGACAATCTCTACCTACGTTGGGCAGCTCTGCTTCACGATATTGGCAAACCCAGAAGCAAACGTTGGGAACAGGGAATTGGATGGACATTCCACAATCACAACTTCATCGGAATGAAAATGATTAAACCCCTATTCCACCGCATGAAGTTGCCCCTTGATGACCGCCTCAAATATGTTGAAAAACTCGTTGAACTTCACATGCGCCCCATTGCCATTGCCGATGAAATTGTGACGGATTCCGCTGTCAGACGCCTTGGTTTTGAAGCAAGACCGGACATCGAAGACCTTATGCTACTTTGCGAAGCAGATATCACTAGCAAGAATGAACAAAAGAAGCAGAGTTTCTTAAATAATTTCCAACTTGTCAGACAAAAACTTGAGGAAATCCGATTAAAGGACGAAAAGAGCGCCTTTCAACCCATTATTCGTGGCGAAGAGATTATGACACTATTCAACCTCCCTCCCTGCCGAGAAGTGGGCATCCTTAAATCAGCACTCAAAGAGGCACGCTGGAATGAAACTATCGAACCTACTTACGAAGCTGAAATTGAGTTTCTTAAAAAAGAAGCAACAAAACTCAACATCCAGGGGGTATAAAATAAGACTGGAGACACCCCTGTAATAACAGCTAACCCGTTGACGGAAGTTATGCAACTCTGTCAACGGGTTAATTTTATCTATAAACGAATTAACTTTATATTTGAAGAAGTCGTTTTTTAGACAACTCCCTGTGCCATCATCGCCTTAGCAACCTTCATGAAGCCAGCGATGTTAGCACCCTTCACGTAGTTTACGGTGCCATCTTCGAGTGTGCCATACTTTACACACTGAGCGTGGATGTTTTCCATAATCTGGTGAAGCTTAGCATCCACTTCTTCGGCTGTCCATGAAATCATAGAGGCATTCTGCGCCATTTCAAGTCCTGATACAGACACACCGCCAGCATTTGCAGCCTTACCGGGAGCATAGAGAATCTTTGCTTCAAGGAATTGTTCGATTGCTTCGGGAGTAGAGGGCATGTTCGCACCTTCACTCACCGCGATACATCCATTCGCAAGGAGCTTGCGTGCATCGTCACCATTGAGTTCGTTCTGAGTTGCCGAGGGAAGCGCGATGTCACACTTTTCACCCCAAGGACGCGCACCTTCAACGTACTTCACGCCGTATTCTTCAGCATATTCCTCCACGATACAGGTTCTTGAGTTCCATGATGTATGCCAACTTGTCGGCATCAATACCATCGGGGTCGTAGATATAACCGTTAGAGTCAGACATAGTTACCACCTTCGCACCGAGTTCGATGAGCTTCTTCACGGTGTATTGTGCCACGTTACCTGAACCTGACACACAAACGGTCTTGCCCTTGATGTCAATGCCACGTGTCTTGAGCATTTCAAGGAGGAAGTAAACGTTACCAAAACCAGTTGCTTCAGGGCGCACAAGCGAACCACCAAATTCAAGTCCCTTACCCGTGTAAGTACCTGTATGTTCGCGAGTCATCTTCTTGTACTTACCAAACATGTAACCCACTTCGCGACCACCTACACCGATGTCACCCGCGGGCACGTCTGTGTTAGGACCAATGTGGCGCTGAAGTTCTTCTACGAACGCCTGACAGAAGCGCATGATTTCAGCATTTGACTTACCACGAGGAGAGAAGTCAGAACCACCCTTACCTCCACCCATGGGGAGCGTAGTGAGTGAATTCTTAAAGGTTTGTTCGAAGGCAAGGAACTTCAAGATGCTCTGATTCACCGATGCGTGGAAACGAATACCACCCTTGTAAGGACCAATAGCGTTATTGTGCTGAATGCGGTAGCCCATATTTGTGTGATAGTTACCCTTATCGTCCATCCAAGTCACGCGGAAAGAGTAAATGCGATCGGGGATGCAAAGGCGCTCAATAAGGTTAACTTTATCGAACTCAGGATGTTCGTTATACACGTCTTCAATCGTTGCAAGCACTTCAGCCACCGCCTGATGGTATTCAGGTTCGTTGGGGAAACGCTGCTTCAGTTTGTCAAGTACTTCTGTAGCTTTCATGTTGTTTTGTGTTATTTTGTTAGAAAAAATCTTGTTTCTTTGGAATTTTGCTATTAGAACGGCGCAAAGTTAGTAAAAAATGTTTTTCTGCAAACGAATTTGAGATTTTTTGTAAGCAGAGTGCTCATTTTTTTCTGTTGACCGATTTGTGAAGCAGAAAAAACGCAAAAAGTAGGCTGTTTTCGGCATCCTCAAGTGAAAAACGCAGAAAAAGTGGCGCGAATATTTGCTGTTACTATTAAAATCTGTAAATTTGCGTACAGAAAACTCGATTTTTCAAACACACTTTTATTTATTAACAACATGGAATATTCTCACGAAGTTCAAAACATGTGTTGCGTGGCTAAGGGCCCCAACCATGGTCCCGCTCCCATTCCTGAAGAAGGCAAGTGGGTTCAGGCAAAGGAAATCAAGGACATCTCTGGTCTTACTCACGGTGTGGGTTGGTGTGCTCCCCAGCAGGGTGCATGTAAGCTCACTTTGAACGTGAAGGAAGGCGTTATTGAAGAATGTCTCGTTGAAACTATCGGTTGTTCAGGTATGACTCACTCTGCTGCTATGGCATCTGAGATTCTTCCTGGTAAAACTATCTTGGAGGCATTGAACACAGACCTTGTTTGTGATGCTATTAATACTGCAATGCGTGAGCTTTTCTTGCAAATTGTTTACGGTCGTACACAATCTGCTTTCTCTGAGGGTGGTCTAATCATTGGTGCTGGCTTGGAGGATTTGGGTAAAGGTTTACGTAGCCAAGTTGGTACACTATACGGAACACTAGCAAAAGGTCCACGTTATTTGGAGATGGCAGAGGGTTATATCAAAACTCTTGCTCTTGACAAAAATGACGAGATTTGCGGTTATGAGTTTGTTCATATGGGCAAATTTATGGAAGAGATTAAAAAAGGCACAGATGCTAATGAGGCATTAAAGAAAGTTACCGGTACTTATGGCCGTTTCACTGCTGAGCAAGGTGCTGTTAAACACATTGACCCACGTAACGAATAAGGAGGAATTAAAATGGCTATTAGAGAAGTTAAATTTGAGAGTCAAGACCGTAGAATGGCGCAAATTCTTGCGGTTTTAAATGAGAATGGTATTCAAAGCATTGAGGAGGCTAACCAAATTTGTGAGCAATATGGTCTGGATCCTTACAAAACTTGTGAGGAAACTCAACCTATCTGTTTTGAGAATGCTAAGTGGGCTTATGTTGTAGGTGCTGCTATTGCTCTTAAGAAAGGTTGTGCTAATGCGGCTGATGCAGCTGAGGCTATTGGTTTGGGTTTGCAATCATTCTGTATCCCTGGTTCTGTTGCCGATGACAGAAAAGTTGGTCTAGGTCATGGTAATCTTGCTGCACGTTTGCTTAGAGAGGAGACTAAATGTTTCGCTTTCTTAGCTGGTCACGAGTCTTTTGCTGCTGCAGAGGGTGCTATCAAAATTGCTGCTAAAGCAGACAAAGTAAGAAAAGAGCCTCTACGTTGTATCCTTAATGGTTTAGGTAAAGATGCTGCTCAGATCATTTCAAGAATCAATGGTTTTACTTACTGCCAAACAGAGTTTGATTACGCTACTGGTAAAGTAAACGTTGTTAACAAAATTGCTTACTCAGATGGCCCAAGAGCAAAAGTTAATTGCTATGGAGCAGATGATGTAAGAGAGGGTGTTGCTATTATGCACCTTGAGGGTGTAGATGTTTCTATCACAGGTAACTCTACTAACCCAACCCGTTTCCAACATCCAGTTGCCGGCACTTACAAAAAAGAGTGCATTGAGATGGGCAAGAAATATTTCTCAGTTGCTTCAGGTGGTGGTACAGGTAGAACCCTTCACCCAGACAACATGGCTGCAGGTCCTGCATCATACGGTATGACCGACACAATGGGCCGTATGCACTCAGACGCTCAGTTCGCAGGTTCTTCATCAGTTCCTGCACACGTTGAGATGATGGGCTTCCTTGGCATAGGTAACAACCCAATGGTAGGTGCTACTGTTGCTGTTGCTGTGGATGTTGCTACTGCATTGAGCAAATAATCTTTCGGTTGCATATAGTTAAGGACTCCCGGAACTGCTCCGGGAGTCTTTTTGTTATATAGCCAACAGCTCAAATTTCAATGGCCGTTAAATAGTCATACCAATTCATAACTGTAATCCTTTTTAATCCATATGAATTTTTCTAACTTTAGGGGGATAATCGGAATTTGCATTTAAAATACCCCTTTATGTCAAGGATATCTTCTTTTACAATATTATGGATTCTGTCCCTGATGTCCTGTCTGAACATTTCAGCACAAGAGCATCAGTTCAGTGTTAAGGAAACAAGGATTACACGAGATGATTATATTGATGCGTACAAGCATCGCTTAGAGTATAATCAAATCAGAGACACAACATTGTACTGGCATAAGAAGAAAGAGGTTGAAGTTGCAGTATTCCGCACGCTTACCGATGAAGAAAAGGAAGCATACGTATGGACAGATTATGTAATTGATAACATTGGACAATATCCTACTGGTGAGTATATCGCAGATTTATGGTATGCCAACTGGATGGGAGCTGTATTTGTGGATGAAAACTTCCAGGCAGACTCCACTAAAATCAAAGGAAGCGACCGTGCTGCATATTCCAAGACAGGGATATATGTCGGCTGCAGTGGTTTTGAC
>CALCUV010000231.1 GCA_937906765.1 uncultured Prevotella sp. | reverse complement strand
TTGCTTTTTGCAGAAAGCACAACCACACGAAGAATTACCAACCCTACTTCAACTCTTGGACTGAAGAGGAAATGGCAAACATTGCGCTAACGCTATGTTATATGGTGGACAGCATGATGAACCATTACCTTAAGAACCTTGAAGACGATTTTGTCAAGGAAGGTGGTATCAAAGAACGCATGCATGCCGCACGAACAAATTACAGACATGCAACACAACAAGAAGTAGACATTCTTAAAGCAAAAATTGCTGATTTAGAAAAAGAAATCCTGCGACTCCAACAAATC
The DNA here is from genome assembly GCA_937906765.1 of uncultured Prevotella sp. GTDB lineage: Bacteria > Bacteroidota > Bacteroidia > Bacteroidales > Bacteroidaceae > Alloprevotella. The sequence continues at coordinate 2,752 of CALCUV010000231.1, read as the reverse complement.
TTAAGTCAATCAGGAATCAAATATTAAATATCCTTGATTTAATCCCTATAGGAACTATAGATACTATAGGAACTATAATCACTATAGCCACTATAAATAAAACACCCCCACTATGCAAAAATACGGCAAATACTCCTTCAACGTTGAACCCTTCGCAGAAGATATTACGGGTCGCCTCTCTTGGGGCACCTTAGGAACGCTCATCCTTCGCGCAGCGTCGCTTCATGCTGGCGCTCACGGTTTTGGTTATGACGATGTCAACACCAAGAATCACGCTTGGGTGCTCTCGCGCCTCGTTATTGACATGGAAAATATGCCTCGCGTCAACGAGGATTACTGCATCGAAACTTGGGTCACAAAAGTCTATCGCCAGTTTACCGACCGCCATTTCGACATTCTCGCTCCCGACGGCACTCCTTACGGTCAGGCCACCAGCATTTGGGCACTGATTAACATTGAAAGTCGTCAACCTGCCGACCTCACGAAACTCCCTGACGGTGGATTCGGAGACGTCATGATTCCTGAGCGTGGAATTCACATCCAAGGTCCAAGTCGTCTGCGCCTTTCAAAAGATGCGCCACTTGTTGACACTCACAAGGCGGTTTATAGCGACCTTGACATCAACGGACACGTCAACTCTATCCGCTACATCGAAATGTTGCTCAACACATTCTCGCTTGACACGTTGCGCACAACTCCCCCCAAGCGCATTGAGGTAGCCTACTGCCTCGAAAGCCTGTTTGGCGACCAATTGGACATCTATGCCGAACAGCAAAACGAAACTACCCACCTCTTTGAAATCCGTAAGGGCAGCGACGTTATCGTGAAGGCCGCCATCACCCTTTAATGCTATATCCCAAAACTTTAACGAGTAAACAAGAGAGGCGCTCACTCCCCTTGTTTACTCGTTCTATTCTTTATCAGTCATACTCTTTACAAAATTACATGAGCAAAACCTCAAACCTTCATAACCTTACAACTTCACAACCTTAAAACCTTATGAAAAAAATCGTTTTTCTCACCGGCGCCGGCATTAGTGCAGAAAGCGGACTCGGCACCTTTCGCGGTGGCAACGGACTTTGGGACAACTACCGCATAGAAGATGTGTGCACCGTGGATGCTTGGCACCGTAATCCTACGCTTGTCAATTCCTTTTATAATGAGCGCCGCAAGCAACTCCCTACCGTTGCGCCCAATGACGCACACCGCCTTGTGGCAGCCTTGGAACAGGACTACGAAGTGGTGGTCGTGACGCAGAATGTGGACGACCTTCACGAGCGTGCGGGTTCTTCGCGCATCATTCACCTGCATGGAGAATTGCTTAAGGTGTGCTCGTCGTTCAAGAAGGAAGACCAAAGTCAGTGGCAAACGCTTGACTACGACCATTTGGAACTCCCCGTTGGCGCAATGGCACCTGACGGTTCGTTGCTCCGCCCCTACATCGTGTTTTTCGGAGAAGACGTGCCACGCATGGAAGAAGCAATTATTTTAGCCGAACAGGCGGACATCTTTGTCATCGTAGGCACTTCGCTCAATGTCTATCCCGCGGCCGGACTCGTACGTTTCGTGCCCAAAGGTACGCCTATTTTTGTCATTGACCCCGAAGCAGACACTATGACTGCCGTGAAGGATGCCATTTTGCTGAAGGAAACGGCCACCGAAGGCATGAAGAAATTGGTGAAACTGCTCAAAATTTAGCAACTATACAGTTGTTGGACAAGTGATTTTAAGATTCGTGTTCTCAACTAAGAAAAATATATTAAAAACACGTGTGGAGAACAGCGATATTATTGTTTAAAATCTAATCCTCTGCAGGTTGACTGACACCAAGTCTTTGACATCTTCCACAAAATGCTTACCTTTGCAGTTAGAAGTCCTTTCCCCAACAACTAAATCTCAAATTCTCCATTATGATAGTATCTCCCTCCCTCCTTTCTGCCGACTTCGGCAACCTCCAACGCGATATCGAAATGCTCAATGAGAGCCAGTGCGACTGGTTCCACCTTGACGTGATGGACGGTGTGTTTGTGCCCAACATTTCTTTCGGTTTTCCCGTTATGGAAGCCATGGCGAAGCACGCAAAAAAGCCTCTCGATGTGCACCTCATGATTGTGCAACCCGAGAAATTCGTGAAGGAAGTCAAGGCTCTCGGTGCGAAGATTATGAACGTGCATTACGAAGCATGCACACACCTTCACCGCGTTGTTCAGCAAATTAAGGCCGAAGGAATGATGGCGGGCGTAACGCTCAATCCTCATACTCCCGTGAGCGTGTTGGAAGACATTATTGTGGACCTCGACCTTGTGATGCTCATGTCCGTTAATCCCGGTTTTGGCGGGCAGAAATTTATTGAGCATAGTGTTGAAAAGGTGCGCAAACTTAAGGAACTCATCGTTCGTACAGGTTCAAAGGCGATTATTGAAGTGGATGGTGGCGTAAATCCTCAAACGGGCAAGCTCCTTGCCGAAGCGGGTTGCGACGCAGTAGTTGCTGGTAGCGCCGTATTCCGTGCTGCCGACCCCAAGGCTGAAATCGAAGCCCTCAAGGCATTATCGTAAGTTTTTTTATTTCTTCTTCCCCTATTTTTAAATACTTTTCTTTTTCCTCTTCTGATATTTTTAAATATGCAGAACTCTCCAAATGTATAAGCAATGCTTCTATTCCTTTTAAATCTAATACTAAATCTAAGTTTTTTCTCTACGATTTCTTTTCTAATAAAACAATACATGTTCTTATTTGTTCTGAAATATTA
>CALCUV010000230.1 GCA_937906765.1 uncultured Prevotella sp. | reverse complement strand
TTAAGGATACCTTCTTTTTATTATTTATTTTTTACCACTAATCCCTGTTACGAAAAATTAGTTGTTTGCTTCATTTTTTCTTCTTCCTACTGCTATGGTCGTGAATAATGCGGGGAAAGATTTCCTTACCTACCCCATTCTCACCGATGATTAAGACCGAGAGGTCAACAGGTGCAATTTTCAACGCCGTGTCTAACGCACGATTGAGTTCATCGCAGTTTCCCACGATGTTATATTGCTGCTTTATGTCCTGCACCGAATTCTTTGCCATATCAAAAGTAAGATAGACGACTATTGAACTGCAAAGTTACACAAAATAGCCGACATACCGCCCCGCAAGACACTGAAAAAAGTATCTTTATGCCCATCAATTTTCCTTGCGTGACTTCTTGCTTTCCGCATATCCCTTTTAGTCTTTCGTAAGTTACTTATAGTTTTTCCTAAGTCTCAAACAATTTTTCGTAAGTCTCAAATAGTTTTCACTATTTCTATTTGTCGGTAATTTTCCTCTATTTCATGAAAAATTTAGTCGCAAATGAGTGATTTTGTCGCTCAAAAATCCACGTATAAAAATAAAATTGTAAATTTGCATCGCATTTTTGCACAACATAATTGGTTTTCCCTTATGAAGATAAAGGAAGTAGCAGAAGCCCTTGAACGGTTTGCACCTCTGCCCCTACAAGAAAGCTATGATAATGCTGGCTTGCAGATTGGATTAACAGACGCAGACGCCTCAGGGGTATTATTGTGTCTTGACGTAACGGAAGAAATTATCGAAGAGGCTGAGCGAGAGGGTTGTAACCTTATCATTGCCCACCATCCGTTGCTGTTTCGCGGATTGAAGTGTATTGCTGACCGCAACATGGTAGAACGTTGCGTGCGTCGCGCAATCTTAGCCGGAATTACAATTTATGCCGCTCACACAAACTTAGACAACGCTGAAGGCGGCGTAAACTTTGCGATTGCAGAGCGCCTACGACTTCAAAACGTGCGTTTCTTACAGTCCCTCCCAAGTGGCGCGGGCGGTAGCGGGATTATTGGAGAACTCCCAGAAAGTCTCAATGCGCTTGATTTTCTTCACCTCGTGAAGCGAGAGTTTCACGTTGATGCGCTTCAGCATAATGCCCTACCCGCTCGGTCAATAAAGCGTGTGGCACTTTGCGGAGGTTCGGGCGACTTCTTACTTGGCGAAGCCATCAAGCAAGACGCCGACGCCTTCCTTACGGGAGAGATGGGCTACCATCAGTTTTTTGGTTATGACCATCAGATATTAATCGCCGCACTGGGTCACTATCAAAGTGAACAATTTACCGTGCAGTTGATGGCAAATATCTTACGCGACGCCTTCCCCAACTTGCGCATCGTCGAGACTTCCATCAACACCAACCCCATTCACTATCTCTAACCCTCAAGTCGAATAGTCAATACATTTAACTCAATAAATATGGCAGCAAAGAAAGACATTACGGAGATTTCCGTTGAGCAGAAGCTCAAAAATCTTTATCAGTTGCAGTCGCTCCTTTCTGAAAGCGACAAGTTAAAGGCACTCCGTGGCGAACTTCCCTTAGAAGTGGAAGACCTTGACGCAGAAATCGAAGGCCTTACGCATCGCCTCGAAAAGTATAACAATGACATCGAGCGCCACAAGACTGAAATCGAAAGCATGAACGCTCAAATCCGCGAAGCTCAGGAAGCCATGAAGCGCTATGAGCAACAGCAGGAAAACGTTAGCAACAACCGCGAATTTGACATTCTCACTAAGGAAATCGAATTCCAGGGTCTTGAAATCATGCTTCTCGAAAAGAAGATTAACGAAGCACAGCGCGCAATTGACTCTAAGCAACGCGACATGAACCAATGCGCAGAAACACTTCGTAGTCGCAGAGATGACCTTGACGTTAAGAAATCTGAACTTGACGAAATTATTTCTGAAACTAAGGCTGAAGAAGAAAAAATTCGCGAAAAGGCAAAGAACCTTGAACTTAGCATTGAGCCCCGCCTTCTTACTTCATTCAAGCGCATTCGTAAGAACAGCCGCAATGGTCTTGGCATTGTTTACGTACAGCGTGATGCATGTGGTGGTTGCTTTAACAAGATTCCCCCTCAGCGCCAGTTGGACATCCGTATGCGTAAGAAAATTATCGTTTGCGAATACTGCGGACGCATCATGATTGACCCCGAACTCGCAGGTGTTAAGATTGACCGCCCCTCAACGGATGAAAAGCCCAAGCGTCGCACTCGTAAGAGAAAGGAAGAGGATTAAACCGCTGACACAAATATAATAAATACGAAGAGACCCGCCAATACTGATTGACGGGTCTCTTATTTTTATTTGGAAGTTTCAAAGGTGCATCGCTATTCAAAGCCCACACCCTCGCTTCTTAGTATTTGTAAATCACAGCAGCCGCTTTACCGTTATCGTAAGAGATATTGCAAAGCGTAATATTCCCGGTGTGAGGCGCAGAAGAGTAGGCATAGGAAATTTCACTATCAAACTCTTCACCACGTGAACTATCCACCTTCACATTTGCCACAAGGTGAGCCGAGGGTTTACCCAACATGCCACCGTAATAGAGATGTTCAAAACCGAAACAACCCATCTGCTGAGAAAGCAACGCGGGGAGCAAACCATTACGGTTAGCGATTGCAGAAGGAGTGAGTGCATAAACCGAGGGTTCGCCTTCGTTTTCCACATAAGCAATACTTACAAGATTACCATCCTGATAAGTCAATCTGCCTGAAGCACTCGAAACATCACCTCCGAAATTCATGTCACGCACCGTCTTATCCCAAGCCGTCAATCTGCCATCCGTGTAAGAGAAATGGTAAATGTCTTTATTTACCATGAGTTGCACGATATTACCATCAACATCAAACACCGCCTCCATATTAGGACCTCCAGCGTTAGCGATTGTCACGCCCGTGGGATTGTAATAAAACGCACTGCGATACTTGTTTTGCGTATCGCCAACGAGATTGCCCTCAGCCGCCAAGAGTCGGGTGGCATCATAAGTCAATGTCCAGTTATAAACATTGGGCAACGAACCTTCGTGAACGATACTCGTCACTCTGTTATTGCCATCAGCAGGAAGATCTGGTTGTAAGAGCGGCGCATGATCGTCACTGCTTGAACATGAATAAAGAAGCGCAACAAGGGTTGCAAAAAGGGGAAAGCGAAGTTTCATTATCATAAAATTGTTTGGTTTCTGCCGACAAATATACATTTTAATAACCACACCCCCAACCTGAAGCATAAGGATTTTCCGCAATCCGAATAAAATTAACACAAATTCACTAGGTGCCCCTTCTTATTGTTTCAAAACAATGTCTAACTCTGTGGTCCTTAAGTTTCTCTTTGGCGCCGGAATGTCTAACTTAATTTACGCTCTTACTTGATTAATCTTGAAGAACCCTTAAGGAGTCACCCAAAGCGGAATTATTTTAGGACACAAGTGAGCCTGTAATTGTAGAAAAATCCGTAAATTTGCGTTCTAAACTTTATCCTTATGGAAAACTATATTGTCTCGGCCCGCAAATACCGACCCACCGCCTTCGGAACGGTTGTTGGACAGCAGGCATTGACTACCACTCTTAAGAATGCGATTACTACGGGAAAGTTAGCCCATGCTTATCTTTTCTGTGGTCCTCGTGGTGTGGGTAAAACAACTTGTGCGCGCATTTTTGCGAAGACCATCAACTGCCTTTCGCCTAATGGACAGATGGAAGCCTGTGGTGAGTGTGAAAGTTGCCGTGCCTTTGACGAGGGACGCTCTTACAACATTCACGAACTCGACGCTGCTTCCAACAATGGCGTTAACGAAATTCGCGATTTGATAGACCAGGTGCTCGTACCGCCTCAGATTGGCAAGTACAAGGTGTTTATCATTGACGAAGTACACATGCTCACAACGGCAGCATTCAATGCGTTTCTCAAAACCCTTGAAGAACCGCCCGCACATGCCATCTTCATCCTCGCAACTACGGAGAAGCACAAGATTCTTCCCACTATCATCAGCCGATGTCAGGTTTACGACTTCAACCGTATGGAAGTCAGCGATATCATTAAGCATCTGAAATCCGTGGCTCAAGCTGAGGGCATCACCTATGAGGAAGAAGCGCTTGCCGTTATCGCCCAAAAGGCCGACGGAGGGATGCGCGACGCACTCTCTATCTTCGACCAAATCGTGAGTTTCACAGAGGGAAACATCACTTACGACCAAGTCATCAAGAGTCTGAACGTATTGGACTTTGAAACCTTCTACAAGGTGGTTGACCTCGTTCTCGACAAGAAGATTCCCGAACTCATGTTGGAACTCAACGCTATCTTGCAAAAGGGTTTCAGTGCGCAACATTTCATGGGCGGTTTGGCATCCCACTTCCGCGAACTCCTCGTCGCAGGTGACCCACGCACGCTTTCGCTCGTTGAAGCCTCCGACGCCATTCGCCAACGTTATGCAACTCAGGCACAACGATGCAAACCTGCTTTTCTTTACAGAGCCCTTAAAATCTGTAATGATTGCGACATGAACTATCGCACGAGTCGCAATAAGCGCTTACTCGTGGAAATTGCTCTCATAGAATTAGCACAAGCATTGGAAGAGGGTTCTGGGGTTCGCCCCAAGACAGCGCTACGACCCATATTCAAGGGCACAACTCAAAAAGTTGCTGCCCAACAAGGCACTTCACGACAAGCGCCTAACCCACAAATCCAATCAACCACCATTGTGATGCCTCCGAGAGAGGTGGCGACAACCGCAACTGCCTATGTCGCTCCTTCATCTAAGGGAATACCCAAAACATTCTCCTTACGTGGCGGATTAGCTTCCGCTCAAAATGCAGCACAAGCAACACAAGCGTCAGCAATTCCCACCGCACCAACAGTCACTGAGGTTCACCCCTTTGACAATAACGAATTGTGCATCCAATGGCGCCGTTTCCTCAACTTCCTTCCCAGAGAATACGCCTCACATGCCGGTCGCTTGAAAAATATCGAACCTAAGTTGGTGAAGGAATGGACTGCACACATCGTCTTTGAGAGTCAACCCGTGGCAGATTGCTTCCTCGAAGTCAAAAATCAGATGCTCAACTATCTACGTGAGAATCTGCGCAACGCAAAAGTGGAACTCACCTTCGAGGTGGACACACGCATCGTGCCAAGTCGCGTAAAGACACCACGCGAACGCTGGGCGGAATTGGTACAAAAGAACCCCATGGTTCAAAGACTCAAAAAGGAACTCCGATTAGAATATTATTAGTTCCTACCGACCATTTACGAACAACAAAATCACAAACTCTTATCCCACATAAGAACTTAAAATTTTAAACATTATGCACAAATACATTACAGTGGCTTATAGCCTTTACACAGATAATTCTGAAGGCGTTCATGAACTTGTTGAACAGGCTCCAGTGGAACATCCTTTCCAGTTTATCACCGAACTCGGCGTTGCGCTTGAGGCTTTCGAAGCAAAGCTTAAGGACCTTAACGCTGGCGATGAGTTTGACTTCACACTCAGTGTAGATGAGGCTTACGGGCCTTACGAACAGGAACACGTCATTGAGCTTCCCAAGTCAACATTTATGCTTAACGGTCGCTTCCAAAAGGATGTGATTTTCGAAGGTGCCGTAATTCCCCTCGTAAATGCCGATGGCAACCGCTTCCAAGGTTTGGTGTTGGAAGTGAAAGACGAAGTTGTGGTTATCGACCTCAACCACCCCTTGGCAGGTAAGGAACTCCACTTCAAGGGTAGCGTAGTGACTTCACGCGAAGCAACAGAAGCTGAAGTCACTAACTTAATCAAGTTAATGTCTGGCGAAGGCGGATGCGGATGTGGCTGTGGTTGCGACGGAGATTGCGAAGGCGGATGCGACCATGACGGTTGCGGATGCGGCGATCACGATCACGGTTGCGGATGTAAGCATTAATAATTAAGGTTATAAGGTTTAAGGTTATGAGGTCTTAAGGAAGTTGACCTTAAAGACCTTCATTTACCTTAAAGACCTTAGTTCTTCTTCGCACCCCTCAAAACCTCATAACCTTTAACCTAAAAACCTTACCTAATGAACACATTCGGCACACGATTTCGCCTTACGACATTTGGTGAAAGCCATGGCGCAGCCGTTGGAGGAGTCATAGATGGATTCCCTTCGGGTATTGCTATTGACCTCGACTTTATTCAGGCCGAGTTAGACCGTCGTCGTCCTGGACAAAGCTTACTGACTACGGCGCGTAAGGAAGGTGATAAGGTGGAAATCCTTTCTGGGGTGTTTGAAGGGAAATCTACGGGTTGCCCCATTGGATTTATTGTGCGCAATGAGAATCAGCATTCTTCAGATTACGACAACTTGCGCACCCTTTTCCGACCCTCGCATGCCGATTTCACCTATCAGCAAAAATACGGAGTGCGTGACCATCGCGGAGGCGGGCGTTCGTCAGCACGCGAAACCATTTCGCGCGTCGTGGGTGGCGCTTTCGCAAAACTAGCTCTTAAGGAGTTGGGCATAAAGGTCACTGCATACACCTCACAAGTGGGGCACATTGCCCTAACCCAGTCTTACTCCGCCTACGATTTCTCAGAAATCGAAAAAAATCCCGTGCGCTGTCCCGACCCTGAGAAAGCCGCAGAAATGGCTACGCTTATTCAAGAAGTGAAAGGCGAAGGCGACACCATAGGTGGCATTATCACAGGCGTCATTCAGGGTTGTCCCGTGGGGTTAGGCGAACCCGCATTTGGGAAACTCCATGCCGAACTCGGGAGTGCGATGCTCTCGATAAATGCCGTTAAAGGGTTTGAATACGGAGCGGGTTTTGCGGGAGTAACTATGAGAGGTAGCGAACAGAATGACGTGTTCGTTCCCTCTGAAAGTGGGGGCATCACCACGAAGACAAATTTCAGCGGAGGTATTCAAGGAGGCATCTCAAACGGACAGGACATTTATTTCCGTGTCGCTTTCAAACCCGTGGCTACGTTGCTCAGAGAACAAACTACGGTTGACCTTGACGGAAATCCAACTATCGTAAAGGCAAGAGGGCGCCATGACGCATGCGTGTTGCCTCGCGCAGTGCCCATCGTTGAAGCAATGGCGGCAATGGTAATACTCGACCATATTATGCTTAGCAACATAGTTAAATGTTAAAAGAAGACATTTTTTATAAAATATTAAGGCAGAAAGTTTGTTAATAACTTTCTGCCCTTTATTTTTGTCTTGTTGTCGAGAGATAACGACCACTATTTTTTACAAAATAGTTTAGTTAAGTCTAGTTTAGTTTTTGTGTTGGTTAACGGCAGTAGCAATTTTGCTGGCTGCCGTTAATTTGCTTTTTAGGCAAGACCTCAGAACGAAACGGAAAGACTGAATCCCCGTCGGACGTATGATTTTGGGCACTCAGCGGCATATCGTTGCGTGCCTAATAAAGAAGCGGAAAACCATATCCCTTTTAGGAAAAACTAAGTCACTCTTAATTGAAATTAAGTTACTCTTAGTTGAAATTAAGTTACTTTTAGTTTGGACTCAGTTACTCTTAATTTTCACTTAAAGTACCATAGTAATAAACAACATAAAAATAGTTATTCCATGAAGAAGTGTAAGTATAGTTTTTACGCACTTGCTTTCAGTCTTTTGCTTGCAGGTTGCAATCCTATTCATCATGAATTTTCGGGAATGGAACAGGCAAGCAAGGATTTCACGGAGCGCCGTGCTGCCATTTCAGATAGCACATATTTTTCCGTATTCACGCCCTCGCTTAACATTACGCAACGTCAGGCTTTGGAATTCCTTTATGCCTACATGCCTTTGCCAGACATTGTGGACTATTCTGGCGAGTTCCACTTGATGAACGTTGACTACGCTCTGAAAGCGCGTGAAGAAATGCCCTGGGGGAAGAGTGTGCCCGACCGAGAGTTTCTGCATTTTGTGCTTCCCGTACGTGTAAATAATGAAAATATGGACGAGAGTCGCCGAGTGTTTTACGAAGAACTCAAGGAGCGTGTGTGCACCCTCTCAATGCACGACGCCGTTCTTGAAGTAAATCACTGGTGTCACGAAAAGGTGACTTACACACCCTCAGATGAGCGCACCAGTTCGCCTCTCGCCTCTGTGCGTACGGCATACGGTCGTTGTGGTGAGGAATCTACGTTTACCGTTGCCGCACTGCGCGCCGTGGGTATCCCAGCCCGCCAGGTTTACACCCCACGTTGGGCCCACACAGATAGTAATCACGCGTGGGTTGAGGCATGGGTGGACGGCAAATGGAGATTCTTGGGCGCTTGTGAACCAGAGGCGGTGTTGGATCTCGGATGGTTTAACGCCCCTGCCTCTCGCGGGATGTTGATGCACACTAAGGTTTTCGGCAATTACTCAGGTCCGGAGGAAGTTGTGGGACGCACGGCGTGTTACACGGAAATTAATGTCACCGAAGGGTATGCTCCTACCGCTACTGCCGTAGTTCGTGTGACGGATGAGGCGGGCAAACCCGTTGAAACGGAAGTTGAATTTAAGATTTTCAATTATTCGGAATTCTATACGGCGGCCAAGAAAATGTCGGATGCTAACGGTATTGCCACTCTCACTACCGGTAAGGGCGATATGCTTGCCTGGGCAGCCAAAGAGGGTAAGTTTGGTTTCGCAAAGGTGCGTGTGACGGACAAGGTGGATACCATTGACGTGGTTCTCGATAAAGGTCCTGGTTATTCGGCAATGGTGGAGATGGACATCGTACCTCCCGCTGAGCGCAACACTGTTCCTGAACAGACGGACGAACAAATTGAGCAAAACAAGTGTCGCTTTGCCCAGGAAGACTCTATCCGCAATGCCTATATCGCCACCTTTATTACCGCTGATACGGTTGCCACTTTGGCAGAGGCATGGGCGCTTGACCATGACGCCTTGCAAACCGTCATGAAAGAGTCACGCGGGAACTATCAAGCATTGCGCGACTTCCTCGGTCAGACTCCTGCCGAAGAACGCAACTTAGCCTTGCGCCTCCTTCAAATTATCGCACAAAAAGACCGCAGAGACGTGCCGCTAAATGTGCTTCACGACCACTTGAAATTCACACCGCGCGATGCCACTCTCCAACAGGATTTGTGGGAAAACTATGTGTTGAATCCACGTATCAGCAACGAGTTGCTCACTCCCTACAAGCAATTCTTCACCGAGTTGCTCGACTCAGCAACAGTAGCCACCTACAAGGCGCAACCCTCTCTCTGGGCCGCATGGTGCAAAGACAACATCCATATAGATAATGTGTGGAATCCGCAAGCGCTTTGCATGTCTCCCGAAGGCGTTTGGAACGTGCGACAAACGGATAAGCATTCGCGCGACATCTTTTTTGTTGCCACTTCTCGCAGTATGGGAATCCCCTCTCGCATTGATGCCGTGACGGGAAAGACACAATATTGGCAAGGAACGGAATGGCAAGACGCGCAACTGGATAGTGAGACGAGCGATGAGGTAAAGAATGCGCCCAAGGGTATACTTCAGGCGACGTACACCCCTACCCCCTACTTGGATAACCCAAAGTATGAAACGCACTTCAGCATTTCAAAAATTGAAGACGGTCGTCTTGTCCTTCAAAACTATGATTATAACGAGACTTGGGCATCCTTGCTCAAAAAGGGGTTAAGCATTGATGCGGGCGACTATCTCATGGTGAGCGGCACGAGAATGGCGGACGGCAGTGTGTTGGCGCATTTGAATTTCGTGAGTGTGCCTGAAAACGGTAAGACAAAGACCGAACTCATTCAGCGTTATAATGAAGAAGAACTCCAAGTTATCGGTAGTTTTAACTCCGAAAACTTGTTCTTCGACCTTGAATCGCAAACCCAGCGTTCGATTCTTTCGGCAACAGGTCGCGGTTATTACGTCCTTGCTCTCATTGCGCCAAACAGCGAACCCACTAACCACTTCCTCCGAGACATTGCGCCTTACAAAGATGCCTTTGAAAAGTGGGGACAAAAGATGGTGTTGCTCTTTGCTGACGCTTCCGAAGCCGAGCGTTTCCAAAAGGGAGACTTCACAAACCTTCCCAACACGATTGTTTGGGGAACGGACATCAACCAAACGAATTTCAACGAGGTTTACACCAATATGAAGTTGACCAACTCGACTCGCCCCGTCATCATTGTGGCGGATACGTTCAACAGAATCGTATTCATTTCACAAGGTTATTCCATAGGACTTGGCGAACAACTCAACAACGTGATTAACAAGTTGAAATAGGCAGGTATGGCGGTAAGATGGTGAGGTTTTAAAGTCATGAGGGAGTGACGCAACGTATGACGTCACACCTTGCATCACTCTTTCTGATTTTTAACTCTCAAACTCCACGCCCAAAGTCTCTCATAATTCCAATTCTTTAAATCTTATTTTCATGACTTCCTGGATTCATAAATTGGCCTGCACTTCGCTTTTGGCCACTGCTACTTTTACTTCAAGTTTTGCCCAAGAGGCCACCTATCAACCTACTCCCGAAAACCTTCAAGCGCGACAAGAATTTGCCGACAACCGATTCGGTATCTTCCTTCACTGGGGGATTTACAGCATGTTCGCACAAGGGGAATGGTATATGCATAACGCGAACATCCATCACGATGAATATGCCAAGGCAGCCTCAGGTTTTTATCCCGCAAACTTTGACGCTAAAGCGTGGGTGAGTGCCATTAAGGACGCTGGCGCAAAGTATATCTGCTTCACCTCGCGCCACCACGACGGCTTCTCGATGTGGAATACAGCCTATTCGGACTACGATGGTTTCTCTATGTGGGACACGAATGAGAGCGACTACAACATCGTGGACGCTACGCCTTTTAAGCGTGACGTTCTGAAGGAACTTGCTGACGAATGTCATGCACAGGGAATCAAACTCCATCTCTACTATTCCCATCTTGACTGGACGCGTGATGAATATCCCGGCGGTCGTACGGGTAAGGGCACGGGACGCGACCCCAAGAAGGTGGATTGGAAGGCGTATTACAAATTCATGAATAACCAACTCACCGAACTCCTCACCAATTACGGAGAAATCGGCGCCATTTGGTTTGACGGAGTTTGGGACCACGATGAAGACTCTGTACCCTTCAACTGGGAACTTGAGGAACAATATGCCCTCATCCACAAGTTGCAACCCGCATGTCTCGTGGGCAACAATCACCATTCCACTCCCGTACCTGGAGAAGACATCCAAATCTTCGAACGTGACCTTCCCGGAGAAAACAAAGCGGGTCTGTCCGGACAAGCAGTGAGTCGCTTGCCCTTAGAAACCTGTCAGACGATGAACGGTATGTGGGGATATAAAGTAATTGACCAAAACTACAAAAGCGTTGAGACCTTGATTCAATACCTTGTAGGTGCCGCAGGAAAAGGTGCGAATCTGCTCATGAACATTGGGCCTCAGGCAAACGGAGAACTCCCCGCCGCCGCATTGGAACGCCTAAAGGGCATGGGCGAATGGCTTCGCGCAAATGGAGAAACAGTTTACGGCACAACTGCTGGCGACATTCCCACGCAAGATTGGGGCGTAACTACCCGCAAGGGCGACCGACTCTTCATTCATATTTTTAACCTGAAGGAAAAGCAACTCACCCTGCCCCTTACTTGCAAGGTAAAGAAAGCCTTTACTTACGAAGGCAAAACTCCCGTTAAGTTCAAGCAGAACAAGCAAGGCTTCGTCACACTCACCTTTGACGAAGTGCCCACAGGGGTTGACTTTATTGTGGAAATAATTACAAAATAAGGTTGTAAGGTTTTGAGGTTATGAGGTTTTAAGAACCATTCGGCACGTTATTTAAGACGCTAAAATTTCTTAACACCTCATAACCTCACTCCTCTATCCTAAGAAACTCAAAACTTCTTCACCTCATAACCTCAACAAATGACTCCCATATTAGAAGTATGCGTAGGCAGCGTGCAAAGTGCCTTATCCGCTAAGCAGGGTGGCGCAGCGCGCGTAGAACTTTGCGCAGCGCTTGAAATAGGCGGCATCACGCCCTCGGCAGGACTCATGCAGGCGGTGCGCCAAGTTGAAGGATTGAAAATGCACGTATTGATACGCCCCCGCGGAGGCGATTTCCTTTACGACAAAGCAGAAGTGGCCACCATGACTCACGACATCGAGCAAGCAAGACTTTATGGCGCTGACGGCGTTGTGATTGGCGCGCTCCGGGCTGACGGATTGATAGACATGGAAGTGTGTCGCCAACTCGCGGATGCCGCTTCAGGAATGGCAATTACCTTCCACCGCGCCTTTGATATGTGTAAAGACCCCCTACGCGCCATTCAGGAACTGCGCGAACTCGGTTGTCATCGCCTCTTAACCTCTGGGCAGGCGCCCACTGCCCTTCAGGGACTCCCCCTGCTTCAAACACTCACCGCTATGCAAACGGGCATCAGCATTATGCCTGGATGTGGCGTAAAGAGCAGTAATGTGGCGGAAATTATTCGCGGATGTGGCGCCAAAGAAGTGCATGCCTCAGCGCGCCGTTCGTTTCCCAGCGCCATGACTTACCAACCTGAAAGCGTCAAGATGGGCAACCCCGACCAAGACGAATTCTCCCGCTCTGAAACGGACGCCTCAGAAGTGAGCGCCATTGTCCGCCAATTAGCGCAATTCGGCATTGCGTAATCCCTTTGTCCCCTTATAAACAGATAAAAGTGGAGCACACTCATCATTGAGTGCGCTCCACTTTTTTGCAATCCTATTTTAGGAGAAACTATTTGAGAGTTTCGAAAAATTTAGTAAGACTTACGACGCAGGATTTAAGACTTAATTTTAACGCTTTATAAATGCCCGATTTATTTGCAAATCTTACGCAGTTGTCGCATTATCACCCATCGATGCAGAAGCGTAAAGATTAAGGAGAATCCTAATGCAATGCCCCATAAGGGAAGAAGAGATGCGAGCGCCACTCCCGGAGAGATGATGGAGATAAAGTTAAACAAGTAAGGATAGCACAGACTCACCAAAAAGACGGCAAAAATCCAAACCAACGTATCCACCGTTGCCACCATCAGCAAATAAGGCGCCGCGATTTGACGAATGGAATAGCCCAGTG
>CALCUV010000229.1 GCA_937906765.1 uncultured Prevotella sp. | reverse complement strand
TTGCTTCAAACTGAACGCCTGATGCTGAATATTCTCCAGCGCATGTCTGGCATTGCCACCATGACGAATAAGTATCAGCAAGCACTGATTGATGCTGGCACAAAGACACGAGTTTTAGACACTCGTAAGACTACTCCTGGCATGCGTATGCTTGAAAAAGAAGCAGTTAAGATAGGTGGAGGTATGAACCACCGTATTGGTCTTTTTGACATGATTCTGCTTAAGGACAATCACATTGACTTCTGTGGCGGTGTTCATAACGCTATCAGTCGTGCAAAGCAGTATTGTAAGGACCACGGAAAAGACCTTAAGATTGAATGTGAAGTGCGCAACTGGAAGGAACTTGAAGAAGCTTTAGAGGAATGTTGTGACCGCATTATGTTTGACAACTTTACGCCTGAGGATACGAAGAAGGCAGTAGAACTCGTTGCTGGACGCGCAGAAACAGAATCAAGCGGTGGCATCACTTTTGAAACTATGATTCCCTATGCTCAAGCAGGAGTGGACTTCATTAGTTTTGGAGCACTCACACACAGCGTAAAGGGACTTGACATGAGCTTTAAGGCTGCAGGATCGGATAAACTTATCATTAAATAATTTGCTAGATTTCAGAAGGTCGGAGTAAAGGGCATGCTTAAACACGTGCTTTTTACTCCTTTTTTGTGTACATATACTTAAATTTACTTAAATGCTCAGTACTAACAACTTAGAAGAGAATAATTATACCTAAGTTTACAAAAAAAGATTGCACCACTACTTTTTCATTCTGATAGTGATGCAATCCTTATTTTCAACTGAAAACAACTGATTTTCTGTTTTCAGACGACGTATTAATTTGCTCTATGTTCGTTAGAACGTATGAACAAAGAGTCCGCTACGGAGTTTGGGTTCAAACCATGTTGCTTTGGGAGGCATAATTTTTTCTGCGTCAGCAATGTCAATAATTTGCGTCATTGTCACGGGATAAAGGGCAAGTGCCATTTTCATTTCTCCGCTATCCACACGGCGCTTTAACTCATCAAGTCCGCGAAGTCCACCTACGAAATCTATGCGCTTATCTGTGCGTAAATCCTTGATATTAAGAAGTTCATCAAGAATGAGACGACTTGAAATATCGACATCTAACACACCCACGGGGTCATTAGGATTATACACGCCTTCGTTTGCTTTTAGACTGTACCACTGACCTTTGAGATAGAGTGAAAATTCGTGGAGTTCTTGTGGCGCATAATTTACATTACCCTTACATTGCACTTCAAAATTCTTACGCAAGGCTTCAAGGAATTCTTCCTCAGTGTGACCATTCAAATCTTTCACTACACGGTTATAATCAAGAATGGTGAGTTGATTTTGAGGGAAGCAAACCGCCATAAAGTAGTTATATTCCTCATCTCCAGTGTGCTGTGGATTCGTGAGTTTCATTTCATCAGCCACACGTGCTGCTGCTGCAGAGCGGTGATGCCCATCGGCTATATACATTTCTGGCATTTGCGTGAATGCTTCAGAAATTTGACTCATATCGTCTTCATCTGCTATCACCCATAAGCGATGGCGAAAACCATCAATGGGCGCAATGAAGTCATACTCAGGAGTTTCAGAGGCATACTTATCAATGAAATGTTGTAACGTTTCATTGTTTTTGTAGGCTAAGAAAACGGGACCAATTTGTGCACGAATGGCAAGGATATGACGCATGCGGTCATCTTCTTTATCCTTACGAGTGAGCTCGTGTTTCTTAATGCGTCCTTCTTTATAATCAGATGAATGACAGCAGACTACGAAGCCATACTGGGTCTTTTCATTCATTGTTTGCGCATAAAGATAATAGACTTCTTTTTCTTCACGCACCAACCATCCTTCAGCTTTAAACTTTTCAAACTGCGCTAATGCTGCATCATAAACGCGAGGGTCGGTGTCCAAGGTTCCTGGTTCGAGATTGATTTCGGGTTTATTGATGTGATACATCGACTTTGGATTCCCCTCAGCCTCTTTTCTTGCTTCTTCAGAATTGAGCACGTCATAGGCTCTGCACTCAACTTCCTCAACAATGCTCTGTGGAGGGCGTAATGCGGCGAATGGTTTGATTTTCATGGCATTAATTAGGTAAGAATCATTTATTTACTTGGAATCGCTTGTTTCCCGTAGCAAAGAAATCTGCAATTTGACGTGCTGCTGCGAATCCTGCATTAGCATTTGCTTCAGCTGTTTGTGCACCTGCCTTTTTGGGAGTTGCGAGGTATCTGTCGGCAAATGCAGTCATGGCTTCGTGGTTATCGGGCTGAATGTCGGTGATATACTTAATATCCTGACGCTCAGTCATTACCTTGAGCAAATCATCTTCATTAATGATTTCCTTACGCGCTGTGTTCACAAGAATTGCATTCTTAGGCATCTTCTGGAAGAGGGATGCATTAATGCTTCCTCGGGTTTCGGGTTTCAAAGGAATGTGAAGGGAAACGATATCGCAGGTTGCAAACATTTCTTCCTTTGATTCGATAAAGTGAAGACCTGCAGCATCAATGTTATCGCGACGTCCGAATGCATCATAAGCATATACGTCCATACCGAAGCCATTTGCCAGAGTACCAACGTGTTGCGCTACGTGCCCAAAGCCCAGAAGTCCTAACTTTTTGCCTCTAAGTTCTGTGCCTGACTTGCCTGAGAATCGCATACGGATGGTGTAAAGCAACATGCCCATTACGAGTTCTGCCACGGCGTTGGCATTTTGTCCAGGTGTGTTCATCACGACGATGCCTCGCTCGGTTGCAGCAGTGAGGTCAACGTTGTCATAACCTGCTCCTGCTCTAACTACGATTTTCAAGTTGGGCGCAGCATCCATTACGGCAGCATCTACTTTATCTGAGCGAATAATCAGAGCATTAGCATCTGCTACGGCAGTGAGAAGTTCGGATTTTTCTGTGTAACTTTCGAGTTTTGCTACGTCGTGACCTGCTTTTTCTAATATTTCTTGAATGCCCTTTGCTGCTGCTGAAGCGAAGGGTTTTTCGGTTGCTATAAGAACTTTCATATCATGCTGTGCATTAATGAGTTGCTTCAAATTCTTGCATTACCTTAACGAGTTCTTTCACTCCTTCAAGGGGCATTGCGTTATAACAACTTGCACGGAAACCTCCTACATCACGATGGCCCTTAATTCCTACGATACCACGTTGTTGTGCAAACTGGAGGAATTCTTGTTCGAGTTCCTTATACTCTTCATTCATGACGAAGCAGATGTTCATGAGTGAGCGGCTGTCGGGCTTTGCAGTTCCGCGGAAGAGCTTGTTGCGGTCAATTTCTGCATAAAGAAGTGTTGCTCTTTCTTCTGCTCTGCGTGCCATTTCCTTGACTCCACCTTCGCTCTTTATCCAACGGAGGGTTTGCATAGCGCAGTAGATGGGCACTACGGGCGGTGTGTTAAACATAGAACCCTTTGCAACGTGAGTCTTATAGTCAAGCATAGTGGGGATATGGCGTGATACCTTTCCGAGCAATTCATCTTTTACGATTACGAAGGTCACACCAGCCATGCTGAGATTCTTTTGCGCACCGCCATAAATCATGCCATATTTTGAAACGTCGATGGGGCGAGAGAAGATGTCTGACGACATATCTGCAATCACGGGGATAGGACTATCGAGGTCTTGACGGAGTTCTGTTCCGTAGATAGTGTTGTTCGTTGTGATATGAAGGTAGTCGGCATCTGTGGGGATTACGAAGTCCTTGGGAACGTAATCGTAATTGTCATCCTCTGAGGTGGCTACGATTTCAACTTCCCCAAATGCTTTTGCTTCCTTGATGGCTTTCTTTGCCCAAACGCCTGTGTTGAGGTAGGCTGCTTTCTTTTCAAGGAAGTTCATGGGCACCATTGCAAATTCCAGACTTGCACCGCCTCCGAGGAACACTACGCTATAGCCTTCAGGAATTTGAAGCAACTCCTTGAAGAGGGCTTGTGCTTCGTCCATAACTGCCTGGAATTCCTTTGTGCGGTGAGAGATTTCCATCAATGAAAGTCCCATTCCGTTAAAATCCAAACATGCTGCTGCTGTTGCTTCCATTACAGATGCGGGAAGAATTGAGGGTCCCGCGCCGAAATTATACTTTTTCATACGCCAAATTTTATTTTTGCGTTAATACCATATTTATTTTATTTTTTCAAGTAATTTTTC
>CALCUV010000228.1 GCA_937906765.1 uncultured Prevotella sp. | reverse complement strand
ACCTGTAACCTTCTGATCCGTAGTCAGATGCTCTATTCAGTTGAGCTACGGAGCCGTCATCTGTGTTTGTTTCTCTTTTGCGAGTGCAAAGGTATGAACTTTTCTTGTAATGACAAATATTTTGTAAGTTTTTTTGCGATAAAAATCCAAAAAAAGTGATGTGCTCGCTTTTTATTCTTTGATTTGTTATCTCTTGACTACAATTTCACGGCAAATTTTTTCAATCTGGCATCAATCATGCTATCGGGAATAATGGCCTTTACGGCATCAACAAGCGAGTTAACCAGTTTTTGACGCACGTAATCATGTCGGATAATTAGCGAAATCTCTCTAACGGGTGCTGTTTCGCCAAACTCTCTGACGTTATCTTGTTGTTCTCGGTGTAATAATTGGCGATGTAGTTCGGGTATGATGGTGTATCCGCCATTTTCATCCACGATGTTCACAAGAGTTGTGATACTTCCAGCCTCGTAGAATCCATTGTAGTCAGATGGTTCTTCACAGAAATTGAAGATTTGATTGCGCATGCAGTGCCCTTCTTTTAAGACCCAAAGGTGTTTAGTAGGCATTTGTGATGCGGCAATTTCTTTTTCTTGGTAGATGCTTTCTTGAGGTGAAATGTAGGCGAGAAACTTTTCGTAGTAGAGTGGTATCTCGAGGATATCATCGTAATTGAGTGGTGTGGCTAATATCGCCATGTCGAGTTCTGCCTTCCTTAGTTTCTCAACGATGATGTGGGTTTGTTGTTCGCTTACTTGAAGATCAATTTGCGGTTGTGAGGTCCGCATTTCTTGAAATAGTTTCGGAAGAATGTAAGGGGCAATGGTTGGGATTACTCCTAATCTTAAGCGTCCTGAATTTTGTTCGCGTTCGGAGAGGGATAATTCTTTCAGTTGTGATATGTTGTAAAGCACCACCTTCGCTTGATTGATGATTTGTTCGCCAATTTCTGTTGGGCGAATGGGGTGGGCAGATCTATCAAAAATAACCGTATCTAATTCTTCCTCTAATTTATTAATGAGTGTGCTGAGTGTGGGTTGACTTACACCACATGATTGTGCAGCTTTAACAAAGTGGCGATGAGTGTCAAGTGCCACGATATATTCCATTTGTTGTAAGTTCATAGATACAAGAATAATATTGTGATGTCTCTGAAGGACAAATTTAATGTATTTCTCTAAATTATATATAGATGTCCCCTAAAACTTAAGTTAGGACTTTCGAAATCTTTTCGTAATGAGCGCATAACCACATGTTTTACACAATTTCTCTGACGTTTGATGATGTGAAAATGCATGGTAGAGTTTTTGAGCTCTTGTGGAGTGGAGTATTTCTGTTAGTGATTGCTCGTGTAAGTTACCCAAGTTAATTGCGCCCTGAGAATCTAGACAACAAGGCACTACGGTTCCGTCAACAAGAACGCCAATTTGATTTCTAAGTGCGTGACAAAATGCTTCGTTTTGTTCATAAGGTGCCCTTTCTGTATCTGGCCATTCGAATGTGGTGTCTGTTTCTAAATAAATGAGTTCGCTTAGTTTCCAACCATCAGGGCGTTCTGTCCATGGTGTCGGAACGTGTTGCGCCATTAATTTAAGCAGTTCAGGATTCATTGAATTGTGCTCGCCGCCTTCGTTCCATAATCTCAAAACGATGATGATGCCTTGTCGTGCTGCTTCTTTTGCGAAGTGCATCACCTCTCTGATGTATTCCTCTGGATTTTCTTTTGTGTTGCCTTCATGGGCTTGAAGAGAGATTTGAATTTTATGAGGGTGGGCATCTATGACGGATTGTGCGTTATCGAGTTGTGTACCGTTCGTTGTAAGAATAGGGATGAATCCTTTTTGATGAGCAATGGTTATAAATTGAGGGAGAAGGGGATGTAAGAATGGTTCTCCCATTAGGTGGAAATAGAGGAATTTTATATAGCCCTCAAGTTTGTCGGTAAGTGAATTGAATTCTTCAAGGGTAAGTTGATGTCCCTTTCGTGTCGTTTTCGGGCAGAACGCACAATTTAGGTTGCACCTATTGGTTATTTCGAGATAGCAACGCGTAATCATCGGTGAACTTTATTTAGGAAAGAGGAGGGGAAGTGGGCGTGATTAATCCATCGTTTTCTTACATTGTTTGGATAGAGGGCAGGAGAGGCATCCGTCTTTTTTGCAGATTGCTTTTTTGAATGTTCGGATTAAGTAAAATAATGCAACTAATATGATTATGGTGACAAGGATAAGTTCTATCATGGTTGTATTAATTTTTTCTTAAACTCTAACCTGTAAGTGTCTCTAAATTATGGTTTTGACAGAAAAATATAAAAGGGAGACATGCGTATGGTTCTCCCTGATAATTATTCTTAAAATCCAATATGAAGCAATCCGTATAAAGGGAGGTGGATTAATCCAAAGTGATTTCAATCACTCCAGTGGGTTGTCTTCTTGGGAGCGGTTGAGGAGTGATATGTTGGAGTTCAGGTATTCCCTTTATTGCATTTTTGGACGTTTCCCCAGCAAGTGTAGGGGTGTTGTTTTCTTCTGACAAGTGACACAACCAAACCTGCTTTATGCGTGTGGAATTTAGATGATTTAATAATAATTCTGCCGTTTCTTTGTTGGAAATGTGTCCATAGGGACCTTCAATTCGTTTTTTGAGTCTCAAGGGGTAAGGTCCATTTGTTAGCATCTGAGTGTCGTAATTGGATTCAATGACAAGATGTGTTGCTTGTGAAACTAAGTCTTGAATTTCAGGCGTTGCATGACCAATGTCAGTGACAATGCAAAAGCAAATATCTTTATATTGAATGATGTATCCGTTGTTTCCAAAACTATCGTGCGGAACTGGAATTGCCGTAATGGTGAAGGGACCTATTTGGAAGGGAATGTTATGGTTTACTATCTTAAGTTCCTCTTTCTTAACCTTTTTGCTTAAGAAGGGGTTTTGTTGCATTCCTTTATGTACAGCCTCTGTTGTAAAAACAGGAATATGAAATTCATTGGAGAGATAACCCACCGCTTTTGTGTGGTCAGTATGGTTATGGGTGACTAAAATTCCCTGAATATCTCCAAATGAACATCCATAATCTTTATATGTTTTTTTGAAAGTTCTAATTCCAAGACCGAGGTCGATAAGTATGCTACAACCTTCGGCATGAAGGTAATAACAATTACCGCTACTTCCGCTAGCAAAAGATATGAATTTCATTCTGATAAAAAAGTGGTTCTGAAGTAGTTAAATTCTAGGTGTTATTTAAGTATTGAAATGTGTGACGTGAGACTTAAAAACATTTATTTTTGACGTAGCATTAAAATGGCAACCCTACGGCAAAGTGAAATGTGAAATCTCGTTTAAAGTTGGGGTTGGCAATAGGATAGTGTCCTTTACCTGTAGGGATGGAAGGATTAATGGCTTTCATGCCTCCATCAAATCTGAGAATGAAATAATCAAAGTTTAATCTGAGTCCAAGTCCATAGGCCACGGCAATTTCTTTTAGGAACTTATCCGCCTTTAGTTGTTCTCCTGATTGAGAATTGTTTCTAGTGTTCCAAATGTTTCCGGCATCTACGAATGCCGCCCCATAGAATTTCCAAAACAGGTAGGTGCGGTATTCAAGACTTAAATCAAGTTTGACATTACCCGTTTGATTGATGAAGTCAATTTTGCCATCCGTTCCTTTGTACGAACCAGGACCTAATTCTCTTACACTCCAACCACGTACACTGTTGGCACCACCTGCGAAGTAGCGCTTTTCATAAGGAATGATTTTAGAATTTCCGTAGGGTAGGGCAACTCCTAATGCTACATGAAATGCTAACGAACTATTCTCATTGACGGGATAACTTTTTACGAAGTCTAAATCGAATTTTGCATATTGTGAAAATGCGATACCAAAGAGTTCGTAATGTCCATTGTGATTGTGTTTTGCATTGAACAGACTCTTAGTGAGATTTAAGAGATTTCCGGCTGATTCAATGTTGCACCTAAGTTGCCAAGTGTTTGTTTGTGATAGGGCATTGTTATTGAAATTCTTGTTTGACTTCATAACAAAGGAATACCCCATGTTCATGATAAATAAGTTTTCATAACTATATCTAAGTATGCCATATCTAGGGTCGTCTCCCTCTAGATAATTTTTGCGGAATGTGTCTGAAATCCAGGGCATAAAGATGTAGTTAAGACTTAGCAGGTCAAACTTATGCTGAATTCGGTTATCCGTGTTCTTTTGCCATTTGTATGACAAATTTGCCGTTAACATGCGACGGTGAAATTCGGGTCTTTCTTGCATGTTATAGATTACCCCAAAATCGGTCGATGCTTTCAGTTTGTAGCGAAGTTTTTCAGAGAAAGGCATGAATAAAGTGGGAAACGAAAGGTTTGCCTCTGTACTATATTCCATATAGTTTTGGTTAGCATATCCTTCTAATCCTGTGATTGCTTCATATGCCCCTCTTACTTTCAAGTGGAATAACTCCGAACCTTTGAAAAGGTTACGATTCGTGTAAGTTATCGTTGCCGCCGCTCCAAGGTCACCAGCCGTGTTTGTGCCTTCGAAGGAAATATTGTGAGGTTTCGCCTTTTTAACGTATATCTCGTAATTTATGTGAGGGTGTTGTTCTATAGTTCTTATTGTGCTGAAACTTACGGCACTAAGACTATTTAGTGCATTATTTGTATAATTGGCATGTGAGGCTTTGTAGAGACTATCTGTATTCAAACCAATCATGCTTCTATACACTCTTCTTGAGATATTAATTTTTTTGCTTTTATAAACAAAAATAAATTTTTAAGATTTCTCTTAAAGCTGTTTTTTATTTATTCTATTTTAAATTTAATTTATTTTTATTTTTTTATTCACGCATA
>CALCUV010000227.1 GCA_937906765.1 uncultured Prevotella sp. | reverse complement strand
CTTATCAACATTTCACATTCAGTTATCGCACAATGTTGACAATATTGTTGAAAAAATATTTCACATTTCAACATAATTCACGTACTTTTCAACAACAACTTATGGTATCATGAATGAAGCAAGAAGGCAAGGCCACTACGGAAAGCGAGGTAAAATTAAATGCAATTCGCTGAATTGCTATGTGCTGCACCAAAGCACACACGTTGGACTGTGTTCATATGGCGTGAGGGAAAATATCGTCAGTTTGAGCCACGTGTAAATGGTCGTGTAAAGGGTTTCAAAACGCTCGACCAAACTGGTGAAATGCTTTTGAAGTTAAAACCAGAGCTTGCTTGTTTGTATGTTCATTTCTTTGAATCGACGGAACGCGGATTCATGAATGTGTATCTGGCTGATTGGATACGAAAATGAGGACGTTCACAGAAGTCGGGTATCTTGCATTGTATGTGGTTTGTACGTGCATCAACCTTTGGATTTTCACGGTTCTGTTCTTGGCATAGAGGTGATTTTAATGCGTGTTTGTGATTTAGATAATGATGAGTTCGTATATATTCTGATGTGCACAAACAATATACGGCAAAATCGTTTTATAGTGCTCACAGATGATAGTGATTTTGATTTGATTGGTACTACATATAATCCAGATGATGCGCTTGTTTTTCATGATTGGAACGTAGCGGTTGCAGTTGGTATGTGGTTAAATCGGTTAGTATCAGATTCGTCGGTTTGCGTTTGTGCATATTTTCCTAGGCAGAGTGTTGTAATTGCGAACATTAAGTATTAAATCGCTGGTAATAGAAGGGAACGTTACGATGAACATAGTAAGGCGATCAGAAGGAAAGTACGTTGTGGTGGTGCTGGACGGGCAGCATAATTTTCATAAATTTCTTGCATGCCTTCATCCAGACGCAGTATATACTTCTATTCGCGTCGATGAAGCGGCAAAGTTTTCAGACATTGCAACTGCTAGCTATGTGCGCGATAAGCTGATAGAATGGTTCTTTGGTAACAATGAACTTAATTGTTGCTTGGCTAATTATTACGCGGATGGTGATGTGCTGTGTCTGCTTATCTAACCTACATTCTCGCAGCAGTAATCATCACGCTTCTGGTATTACTAATATCTGCGCTCAATACCATTTTGATTGTACGCGCTTTGCTACGGAGCCAACCGAAGCGCTACAATAGCAAGAGAACGGCAAGAAGGGAAGGGAGGTACAGCAATGGCATACACTAGCAAGGAAAGGGGGCGCATCGGTCGCACGTTCACTAAGACGTATTGTGATTGTCGCATGCTTGATAGTCATAATGAAATCGTCGAAATGGAGTTCGTTCTTGACGGTTATTATAATGACAAAATCAAAGCTCAAAATGCTGTGGCAAAGTTGTGCGGCAATGCGTCTATCATGGTGGTAAATCTCACGCACACTAAGTTTTATGCATCAATGTCGCAGGAAGATTTTCTTGCACATGCTGATATTATCAGCGATGAAGTTTCTCTTATCGACTAGAAAGGTTGAACAAAATGGCTAACGACATTCAGGCAATCAACGACGGCACCGACGCCATGCAGATTTACGGTATTGATACGAACGACTTCGCGGGCATGTTGCAGGTTACGTCTGCGCTCAATGTTGCTGCGTCTCTTGATAAGACTGTTGAGGATGGTCAGGCTTTTGAGTTTATCGGCGTTATCTTCAAAGATGGCGTAAATGAGCAGACTGGTGAACCCTGCAAGGAGACGTATCTTGTGCAGCGTGATGGTTCTGCGCTGTTCTCTAAGTCGGGCGGCATCTATGATTCTGCCGTAACGATTCTGGGCGGACTTGGCAAGTGGCTGAGTGATGGTCTTTGGGTTACTGTTGTTGAGATTAAGACGGGGCGCGGAAACACGTTGAAGCGTCTTAATCCCGTTGCGCCGCCCGCTAAGTAATAGTTTCTGAGCAGACGCAACGTAATGCGCCGCATCACATGAGAGTGTGGTGCGGCGCTTTATTTTAAGGAGCATTGAAGATGGGTGATGAAATCCAGATCACGGTTAAGCCATTTGCAAACTGCAATATTTATCAGGAAATGTTCAAGCTGGTTGAGGAAGTCGGGGAGGTTGCAGCAGAGCTTTATAATGCTTATAGAAAGAAAGTCGTAGAGTTGGAAGATATTAATAGCATTGCATGTGAATGCGCTGATGTTTTGCAAGCGACGGTTAATCTTTTGTGCTTGCTAGGTATTACTGATGTTCAAGCTCTAATGGATGCCACTTACGAGAAGAACTTCAATAGGGGCTATTATGCCTAGTAAAAAGGGGTCAATCGCCTATGAAAACAGGCTTGCACGTAGGCGCATGGATAGGCGTATCGCGCGACTTGAGAAGGAAATCAGCAGTGGTTCGCTTACACGTGCGCAGCAGTTTGAAAAGCGTGGCGAGATAGCGGCAATTCAAAAGCTACGCAGCGAATCATATTTCACAACTACAACTGGTGAAAGTCGTGCTAAGGAAGTCGCACGAGAAGCGGTAAGGAGTTTTGACCGTGAAGTATACAGAGAATCTGCGCAAAGCCTAGCAAACAGAAATGCGCAGGCTGCTAGAGAGATTTCTAGTACTTATTATGTTGACCCTGTTTCAAAGGAACACATACAGAATCCAACTTCTAGCTATACAGAAGCGGAAATGCGCACGTTTTTTCGTGTAACGCAACGTGCCTGGGAAAATGCGCCAGCTGAGCGGCGAATTGAAGCAATCATGGAAGTCTATGGCGCTGACGACCTGCGGTCTTTGATTGAGTTGATTCTAAATCGTCATCAAGAGGATGTAAAAGAATGGGCGCAAGAAATTCAAACAAAATCGCAGACAGAAGATGAACGTGAAATTGCAAAGCAAGATGAAGCCGCAGAGTTTGCATCAACTGATGTTGAGGTACAAACGCAAGCTGAAATTGAACAAGTGCGCGCAGAGTATGCAGAGATTTATGGCGTTGCAGAAATAGAGGAAACGGAATGAAAAAGCGGACACAATATGAAATCGCAATGATTTATGACACGGAGACGTGCAATATTGTGTCGCAAACTAGTGCACGTGCATACCCGATTCTGTTTATTGAAAATGACGTGCGCGGCGTTGACATGCGCACGTATGATTCTACGAAAGACGGTGAGATTCATTTCTATCGTCATGAGACTGAGTTTCTGGACCGCATAGAGCAATACATCATCTGGGGAAAGTTCGTCGGTAAGGTTCCCATTGTGTGCGGTTACAATCTCATGTTTGACTTGCAGCCTTTGATGGAAGAATTGGATAAAAAATATGAAATCAGAGCAAGTGCGCAATCCAGTACGAATGTCTATACAATTGACTTGTGCACAAAAACGATTGCAGGGAAGGTGCTGCTACGGTTCTGGGACACATTCCATCTTGAAATGCGGGGCCTTGCCGCAATGGGTAGGACTGCGGGCTTGCCAAAGGCCGTCGGGGATTGGGATTACTCGCTTATACGTAGCCCTGAAACTGTACTCACGTCTGAGGAATTGTTTTACGCAAGAAGAGATGTGGAAGTTATTCCTGCTTATTTTCGGTATCTTTTAGAGTCAAACGAATGGATGCAGCAATCCGACCTAGGCGTGAAGATACTCACAAAGACTGGCATTGTGCGACAAATGGCGAAGCGGCAAATTGGCACGTTGAAGGTCGAAAAAGAGGACGGTAAGAAGTTGTCTCTTGATTTGGCTTTCATGAATTTATGCAAGAAGTCATTGCCAAAATCATTTGAGATTTATGGGTTGCGCAAGGCATGCTTCTACGGAGGTTGGACTTTCACAAGCGCTCGATATGCTTCTACGATTCAGCATAATGTGCTTTCGGCTGACGTAACTTCGATGCATCACACTTTCATCAATGGGCGCATGGTGCCAGATGATTTCAAAGTGCGTCCGTCAAAGGCGTTGCAAAAGATTTGCGAAAGAATTGTTGCCACGCCTGTTAGTGAAATAATGGAGCATTATGAGAAGCCATTTACGGTTGCAATACATGCACGAATCGCATTCACGAATGTACGCATGCGCAAAGGCACGTGCTTTGAGCATTGGGGTTTGGCGCTTGAACCTTTGAGCAAGTTCAAGCCAAAACTAGATATAGGCGGGGAAACTGGTTTCAATGAGGGCGCAGTTGCGCAGGAAGAAATGGTGCGTAGCTATCATTGGTACAATCAGTTTACAAATGCTGTATTTGCTTTTGGTAAGTTGTATAGTGCCGAAACGTGCATCATGCATTTTAATGAAATTGAGCTGTGGTGTTTTGGGCAGGTTTACGAATGGGATTCAATGACAGCCGATTTTGGTGAAGCATCAGCGTCATTTGTGAAACCGCCAGATTTCGTTACATTGCAATCAAATCTGCTATATAAAAGAAAGGACGCTGCGAAGCAAATTCATGCTACGTATCGTCAGGGGGTGATGTATACAATGCCGATTTCATCAACGATACCTGAAGGAATAGCGCAAATGTTGCGTGCTGGCGAATGCACAGAACAATTTTTTGCATCCTATTACAACAGCACGGTAAAGGGGATGTTTAACGGCATTTATTTACGGAACCATGGCGCAAGATATTTACAAACCAGAGTATAAATGTGTGAATGGCGATTTGATGATTGACGATGCGACACGAATCACGCCAGAGAATTGGGATGATGCGCAGCCAGATAATTGTAGGGTATTATATACGTATGGGATGCGCATTGTTGCTGGTTCACGAATGCATATGCTTCTGGCAATGCAACTTGTTTGGCAGATGTTTGGTGAAAAGGTTCGCGTGCTAGGTGGTGACACAGATTCAATGAAAATGTCGCTTGATGAAGATGTTACAGATGATGACGTTGAGCTCGCGTTGTCACCAATGCTGGAAATAAGCACACACGCAATCAATGCATGCATGGTGCGCATTCGTAAGAATTTCCCTGAGCTTGCATCTGATTTGCACGGTATCGGAGGTTTTGAGTTGGAAAATAAAGGTCATCATTATCAGGTGCACATGGAAGCGTGGAATAAAGCGCGTGTTAGTTATGACGGGAGTTTTCATATTACGTGCGCTGGTTTAAGACGTCCAGATGGTATGTATCATATTGAGAACTTTATGCATGATATGGAGATGCAAGGAAATGACCCAGAAAACATCATCAGAGCATGTCTTGGTTATAACGTTTTCATTCCTCACAATATTTCGCATGTTCTGGAGTCGCATCGTCCGAAGGCAACCGACGTATTTGATAGCGTCGTTTGTGATTATAGAGGTAAATCATCGCACGTATCTTGTCACGAATCGCCAGCGCTTTATAATTCGGGGCGCTGGGTTGGAGAAACAAGCAAATTTACTAACGCGTCAAATGTCAGATACCTACGAAATATCTATGGTCGAAATGTAGACACACGAATGCGGGAGTTGGTGATAGATGAAAAGGCACGAGTGGAGCTGTTCTGATGCGTGATGCAAAATATTACGACTGGGACCGCACAATCTCATATGACGCAGATGTTACGATGGTTGTGGGGTCGCGCGGTTTGGGTAAGACGTTTGGCCTACGGCTTGCATGCATCAAGCGCTGCATAAAGCTACAAAAGAAAGGGGTGCAAAGGCGTTATGTTGAGATAGTGCGTACTAAGGCACAATTGGCCGTCGTATCTGATAACTATTTCTCGCGTCTTTCTCGCATGCCAGAGCTCGCACCATATGTGTTTCGTAGTGATTCGCATTATATGTGGTGGGCTGATGCGCCAGAAGATGAAAGCACCAAACCTAAATGGAACTTGCTAGGCTATTTCGTTGCAATGACGGTGTACCAGATTGACAAGTCAAGGACGTTTGACTATGTTGACAGGCTCATATTTGACGAATGCATTCTTGACAGGCAGGACAGGTTTCATCGTTATCTACCTAATGAATTTGCTATCTTGGCTAATATTGTTGACACTATATCACGAGAGAGAAGTGATACGGTCGGACTTCGGCCGCATGTCTTTCTATTGGGAAATGCTGTTGATATTACTAACCCCTATTTTGCACGCTATCACGTGGGCACTGATGTGGCATATGGTTACCGTTGGTATGAGAACAAAACTTTTCTGCTGCATTTTGTTGATTCGAGCGAGTACAACGCTGAGAAGGCTGACGGCACGGTAGCAGGTCGCATGTTGTCTGGCACAGTTTCAGGCAAGGAAAATGTTCAGAATATTTTTCATAATATTTCATCTGAGTTTGTGCAGAAGAAACCGAAGCGCGCAAAATTCATGTTTGGCATTGTGTTGGATGGTAAGACATTTGGCATATGGTCAGACGTCAATGATGGTTATTACTATGTAACTGCAAAGGTTCCGCATAATACTGATAGACCTATTTATGCAATGTCGTATGAGGATAACAGGGTAAACTATATTGCTGCAAATCGTTTGCATCAGGTTATGCGCGGTTTTGCCGAGATGTATTGGATGGGAATAGTTCGTTACGATTCCATTGACGCAAAGCGTGACTTCTATAGGGTTCTTGAGTTGCTGGGTATAAAGTGATACACTTTCAGATAGTGGGGTGCCGTGCCTGATGTGAGTAGCATATGCGGATACCATGCGTTGAATCGCACCGCATGAATGCGTGCTTGGTAGGCATTTCAATTGACGGCGCGGGTCACTCTGCGTTATACTAGGGTCATAGGCAGGTCGTATCAGACATTCGCCTATGACCCATTTTTGTGTGGCAAGAAATCAAGCAACAAGAGAAGGGAAAACAAAATGCCGAAGCCCGACAACAATCAGAACAACGAACCGCAAAACAATCCTGCTGATGCGAACAATGGTGCACAGAATGCGAATCAGAATGGTGACGCAAATACTGAGCCTACGCAGCAGCTGCAGCCGCAGTACGTAACCATGGAGGATTTTAACCAGATGCGTGGTGCGATGGATTCGCTTACTGATACCATGAAGGAAATCATGGGCGGCATTAAGGCAATTAAGGATGCGCAGGGCGTTATGGTTCGTGCTGGCGCAACCATTATCGACGATTCTGACCCTGAACCTGTTGATGATTTCAAGCCGCTTTCTGAACTTGATTTTTCTGTTAAAAGGTAAGGAGAAGTTATGGCACAGAACAACAGCACGATTCTCGACCGTATTTGGTTGATGGGCACCAACGATTATCAGCAGCGCATTCCGCGCGAGACTGTTAACGACATGGATGCGTCCATTTCTTATCTTTTTGCGCCTGAGAATCTGGACCTCTACAATCAGTTCACTTCTGCGCTTATCAATCGCATCGGTGCCGTGTATGTGCATCAGCAGGCATGGCGAAATCCGCTTGCTGGCTTCAAGAAGGCTGACCTCCGTTGGGGCGACAAGCTGGAGGAAATCGCCGTCAAGTGGGTGCGTGCGCATTCCTACACCAATATTCCCAATGTTGAGGACCTTTTTGGCGATTATCGGCCCGAAGCAGCGACGTGGTTCCACAAGGTCAACCGAAAGGAATGGTATCCCATTTCGGTCAACCGCGAGGAACTTATGGCCGCGTTTGCCGGTGACGGTGAGAGCGAGGGGCTGAACAACTATATTTCGCAGGTCATGGAGGCTCCTATTTCGTCTGACGAATACGACGAATATCGCATCATGATTCAGCTTTTCGCTTATTATGAGCAGAAGATGGGATTCTTCAAGCGTAATCTTACGGCTATTCCGTCTGATACTGTTGACTCTACTGATTCTGCAAAGACGCTGCTAAAGATGGTTAAGGCAGATGCCGAGCGTATGCGCTTCCCGTCTGCGTTGTATCACGCTGACATTCCCGAGCTGCGCGATTACCCTGTTTTTGCCAATCCCGAGGAGCTCATTTTCCTGACCACTCCCGAGGTTCGCGCTGCGATTGACGTCGATGCGCTTATGGGTGCATTCCACATGGAGAAGGGTGAGATTCAGGAGCGTGTCGTCACCGTTGACGAGTTCCCGATGGTTGGTGTTGGTGCAGTTCTTACGACACGTGATTTCTTCCAGTGTCGTGACCGTCTGCGCATCAACACTTCGCGTCCTAATGAGCTTACGCTTACGACGAATTTCTTCCTGCATCATTGGTCGATGCACAGTGTTTCACCTGTTGCACCTGCAATTTGTTACACCACTGACGAGGGCACGGCTGTGCTGACTTCTACGCAGACTGTTACTGGTCTGAACATGACTCCGGCAGAGCAGAACGTCGCAGCTGGCGACGATGTGCAGCTTACTCTTGAGCTGGACGGCGCAATCACGAATAATGATGATGGTGTGTTTGAGGTTCGTCCCGATGCTGCATCGTTTATCGTGACGGTTGCACGCGACGGCGTTGGCGTCAACTCGCCGCGCACTCGTGTTGACCGCAATGCTGTGCTGCATGTTGACGAGAAGTTGCTCGCTGATGATGTTATCACTGTGGTTGCTACTGCTGCGTACATCAATCCCAGCGGCGCAACTACCACTCAAACGGCTACCTCTACGTTCACCGTAGCGTAGCGCTTCCCTTCTTGCTGAGGGGGTCTGCGGCTATAACCGCAGGCTCCCTCTTCTCTTATAGATTGGACACAAATATGCAGTTCGGCAGATTAAAAGATACGCGATTCCCGAATCTTGACAATGTTGATGTGTATGCGTATCGAAACGAGTTTGATTATACGCGCTGGATTGCTGGCACAACTATTAAGATGTGCAATGTGCTGTGGAATTCAGATTATAGCGATGTTGTAAAATTCGACACAAATATCTTGCGTGACAAGTGGTTTGATGATTTGCAGGATTATTATACTATTACGCTCGATTCTGACCGTTCATATGTGCCTGAGCAGGAAGTCAAGATTCCTATTCCTTATGACGTTGCAGCACGTTACAATTATATGGTTCTCACGATTCCTGTTCTTCCTGGGTCAAATCCTAGCATCAATTACGAGGACAGTGAAGCTGGTATCCGCAAATGGTTCTTCTTTGTTGATTCCATTGATTATAGGGCTCCTAATTCAACTGGTTGCAGAATTTCGCTTGACGTTTGGACGCAGTATCAGAATGACGTTGACATTAAATATATGATGCTCCAACGTGGGCATGCTCCTGTGGCATATAGCGATGTTGATGAATACCTTGCAAATCCCATTGCAAATAATAAGTATCTTCTTGCGCCTGACATTACGCCAACAAATGCCGAAGTCGTTCGCAGCACGAATTTTATCCCATTTGGTAACGGCACAAAGTACGTATGTTTTGCGTCAACTTGCCCCGCATCTGAACTGACGCAAATGGGTACCGTCACGCATAACGACCCTGATTACACTTTCGGTAATCTAAGTTACAGCAATGTGGATGCACGTTATGGGTATCAGTTGCAAGTTAATGGCTTTAAGGTTGGAGACGGCGACAATTATTCTTCGCTGAGAACGCAAAGCAATCCAATGGCACGTTCGCAGGATGTAATCCCGAACGGCAGTTATATGTATGCCATTCCAGCTGCAAGCGCTGAAGCATTCGTAAAAAAAGTGCAAGAGGATTGCCCTGTTTTCTTCCGCACGGTTCTTGCTTGCTTCATGGTTGACGCCGATATGATTACGCTTGGTACATCCATATCATTTCACGGTTATACGCTGCGCGAATGCGAGGGTAAGAATAGCGATGTTGAGATTTCGCTTACAAAGGCAATGTTTGCGTTTCCAGCGGAGTATCAGCATTTGGCTAAGCTATATACGTTTCCATATAGCGCAATTGAACTTACAGATAACAATGGTGAAACCGTTAGCATTCGTGTAGAGAATACTGGAAACATAGTTGCGCACAAAAATGCCATGCTCGCCTTTCCGTATCTGAATGCACGTATTTGGTTTGATGGAATCAATGGCAGAGGTTCGCAAAGCTACACATGGATTGACATGAATGGCACCAGTCAGCAGCTAGAAATGCCTAATTCTGATTGGTCGCTTGCGTGCTTCGATTTGGACATTCCGTGCTATGCAATTTATATGGATGCTGACACGGCATGGAAGATGGACAATTTCTGGACTGCGATTCGTGGCGGCGCAAAGCGTGCACTTGCCGCATATCATAGTGCTGTGAGAAGTGCGAACACGGCACGTGAAAATGCGCATGATTCCAATAATACGATGTATGACAACGCAGATAGAGATGCAACGCTGCACACAACAAATACAAGCAATAACGCAGATAATTTGCGTAATAATGCAGACCTAACGATTGCCACAAATACTGCAAACAAAGATGCAGCAAATACCGCGGCAGACCATTTAGACCTATATTCGCAATCTGCATTGGATAGAACTACAGCCACAAATAATGCGGTTTCAAATGCCACGGCAAGGGTTGAGGCAGAAGTTGCAACTTCTACAACTGATAATACAGCCGAAGCAGATTTGTTTAGTGGTACGCTTTCTGGTGCAATGGCTGGGGTGGGAACTGGTGCAGCAATAGGCGCAGCAGGTGGTCCCATCGGCGCGGGCGGCGGCGCGGCTATTGGCGCAATCGTGGGTGCAAGTGGCGCATGGCTTCATGGCGCACTTGCGAAATCAAATAATACTATTCTTATAAACGGAAATGTGACAAGCGTTTCTTTGGCAACGCAAGCAAACACGGCAAAGGCCACCATTTCAAAAGGGCATGCCACAATTGTAAAAGACGAACAAAATCAGTTGAATACTGATACCAATACCAACAACAACAATTGTCTTAACAAGCAAACGAATAATACCAAAACGACAATGAACACAAATGCAACCAACACGGCTGCTGCAATGCGTGCCAATGCCGATGCAACAAGAGATACCGGCAATGACAATGCCACCTATACGCGGCAGGTTGGCGTTCTAAACGCAAAGGAGAATCTTGAAGCATCGCATGATGGCGTGCAATACGACTTGTATCACGCACGAATGTCTGCGCCAGTTCAATTGACGCCTGACAAGGGTAATGCATACGCCTACCTTGGCATGTACAATGGTGTGCAATTTAAGGTGCGTACCATGCCAGACGGAGACATTCGGCAAATTGGTGACACTTTCCTGCGTTATGGATATGCGTTAAATCAGATGTGGGATGTTGCCGAATCTGGATTGTGCCCCATGTCGCATTTCTGCTATTGGAAGGCTGAGGACATTTGGGTTGACGACAGGCAAAGCAGCAATAACGCAGTTCAGGGACTTATCATAAACATGTTCCTGCGTGGTGTCACTGTTTGGAAGAATCCCGATGAAATAGGAAGGATTGATATTCATGTCAACAAGTGAGGAAATCGTTGAGAGCCGCGCCGTGTCTGTTCTTCTAAACATCTTGGAGACTGATAAGACTTTCGCTGGAATGACCGATGCAGAGATACAAAGTATTATTACCTATAAGGAGCAATTGGCTTATAGCAAAGGCCGTACAGATGAAAGCGCAGATTTACAAGAAGGATACCGCGCCAATATGTACAGACAAATGCAAACGTCTTTACAGACTGAAGCCGATTTGCTACAATCAATAGTGGAGAGGGCAAGCAATCCTGTTTTAAAGGTGGTGCAATATGGCTAAGCGCGGCGGGCGCAACCGCAACAAAAACAGGCAGTATGAAGGCCGCGCTATGTGGTGGGAATCGCCTACGTATAATTCGCGTTTGGTGATGTACTATCGCAACATTATCATGCAACTTGCAATGAATCGCTTTAAATGGATTAATCTACCGAGTACCTGCGATGCGCGTTTTCTTGAATGGACGTTGCTTAATGAGGGTTACGCAACTATTGCGTTTCCTCCGAAGATGGTTGGCACGTTCTTTTCTACGCGCGTACAATTCCAATCCGAGAATGATGTATATGACAATCCTTTTCAATGGGATTCGATTGGAAACAATGGCTGGCGTTTTCATTGCAGCATGTTTAATGGTGTTTTGATTCACGACAATTCGACGCGCTTTCCTCTCATGGAAGGTATTAATCTTTACGCCCGAGAGCTCGCGCAAATACGAATCACCAAA
This sequence comes from uncultured Prevotella sp., assembly GCA_937906765.1. Taxonomy (GTDB): domain Bacteria; phylum Bacteroidota; class Bacteroidia; order Bacteroidales; family Bacteroidaceae; genus Alloprevotella. Next base: position 8,048 of record CALCUV010000227.1, on the reverse strand, counting down.
AATGTGAATCGCTTTCATCAGAAAATGCCTGTGGTTTGGCTTGTGCCAGAAGAGCGCAAATTAGACGCAATCAACATGGTGAAACAGGTGGCAGGTGGCGAGCCTGCCGTGCTTGCCTATCCAGAATTTGCACGCGATGTTTCCACAATGGCGTTACAAACTGGTGTGCCGTACCTTGGTGAGGAAATGGCACAGGACGAAATGAACGTGTGGAATCGCGTCTATATGATGCTTGGCATTGATAACAGCACTTTGAAGATGGAGCGACAGACGCAGGATGAAATTCAGGCGCATAAGAATCCTGCTGAGATTATTCGTCTCGCATCGCTCAATGAAAGGCGTGTCGCTGCTGAGCATCTAAATAGGTTCTTCCCTGAGTATCTTCTTGATGGTGACATTCAAGTTGAATGGAATCGTGACCTAGAATCCAACAACTGGAATTTCCGTCACGATATGGTTCATCAGGCCGAACTTCTTCCTGACCTTGCAACTGCAAACGAGGATGGTGGCGAAAATGGCATTGGATAGGATTGATATTTTTGAAGATGATTTCGCATCTCATGACCCTGATTTTCATGCCGTCACCACGATTCAGATTTGCGAGCTTGCAGAGGAAGGGTGGTTTGACCTTTCTGATTCTAGCTGGGATTTCGGTCCTAAGTACAGCGAAGAACAGCACACCAAATTGTGTCAACGAATTACGCAGCATTTTTGGTGGCGTGAGATTTGCGTTACACCGCCGGGAATTTGGAAGCAAATGTTTCTCAATCGCATGAACGAAATCATGCCGAAGTTCATGCAGCTCTATGCCATGCTTGACCCTGAATCGGATTTTTACCAGCCGTTGGGGCAAGAGGGCGAGTACTATAAGTCACGCAACATTTTTTCTGATTTTCCACAAACGCAACTTGCTGGAAATGAGGATTACGCAAGTACGGGAAACGACACGGAATATCAGCGAATCAAACAGATGGATGTTCTTGAGCTTGCCGAACGTGTCAGAAATTACTATGACGTTGATTCGCTAATTTGCGCATCCATTGGTGACCTATTTTCGCAGCTCCATTCTGTAAGTCTTAATGCATGGTAAGGAGGTATCAAATGGACGCAAACGGAATCATTCAGATTATCAACCAGACTGGCTTTCCCATCGTTGCGTGCGGCGCATTGTTCTATTTGTGCAACACCACGATTAAGCAGAATACCGATGTTCTGCAGGAAGTCAGTAAGACGCTTGCCCTTCTAGTAGCGCATATGGAGGAACACTCATGATGCTTGAAGATGTTGCATTTGTTGGTGTGGGAATTGCATTCATGTTTGCGCTTGCGATTGGTCACATCATTATGAAGCTGGACCGCATCGAAAATGATTTGTTCGACGTTAAATATTATGGCGGAATCAATTTCACAGATTGGGGTGACGAAAATGAGTGACATAAAGCCAGTCAATTGCTGCGGGCGCGAGCCGAAGGCATATGACTTAACCCCATTTGCATCATTTGTTGGTGCAACTCCTGTGCTGCCTTCTCTTTACTGGGATGTGTATTCCGCTGAGCAGCGCTGGAAGGCCATGGGAAAGCTGCTCAAAAAGCTGTGTGAATATGTCGAATACATGGGCGATGAAATCAACATCGACCGCGACACAATAAACAGCATTCAGGAGCAGTTCCAGAAATTTATAGACGGCGAATATGACGAATATTACAAGAATCTGATTGCTGATTGGATTCGTGATAATTTCGCTGAACTATTTAGCTCCGGCATTAAGCAGGTGTATTTTGGACTTACAGATGATGGATATTTTTGTGCATATGTCCCAGACAGTTGGAGCGAAATTAGCTTTGACACTGGTGCTGTGTATGGTCGCAGCGATTACGGTCGATTGATTTTGAAGTTCGAGCCCGACCCTGCAGCACAAGGCGTAATTGATAACACATATACTAATTACACGCTCAATGCAAAGCAGCTTCAATTGCAGCAGCTTATCGCTGACCTAGAAGTTACAGCGCGTCGTGGCGATGCAAGTTACAACGCACTATTCACGAATCTGGATGTGGAGGTGAATAATGGCAATTTCTAAGACACAACCGATGCGCAGCGCTGAGATTGAACTTATTGATGCATCCAATTCACAGGAACAGACGCTAGGTGCGCATACGCAATCACTTAACACGCTTGCACAGAATTTAGCAAATGAAATCTACGACCGTGAAGCGGCTGATACTGCTTTGGGCGAACGCATTGACAATGAAGCTCTAGCGCGTGCAAATGGTGATGCAGCTTTGCAGGCGCAAATCGGTGAGGGATTTTCGTCGGAACTAACCATTGCACGGTCATTGAGTGCTACTAATGACGCTGTTTCCGATATTGAGACTGAAATTGGAGACGGTTTCGACATAACGAACACAATCACAGCATACAAGAACGCACTTGATTTGTTTCTGGGCACACGCACGGATTTAGATGATACTGTTGTCAATTCCATCCTTGCACTTGCTGATGTTATTAACCCGTTGAATTCATTCGTTAGCCGCTTCAAAATTGGTTGCATCAACAATGTGACAATTCCAGCAAACGATTCGATTTCTACTAGCGCGACGTTCACGGAGCCTTTTGAATCCACCGACTCTTGTGTATTGTTTGCGCAGGTAGTTACCAATGAACCTGCAAGCCTGTTCACATACACGCTAATTGATTGCACGTATTCAGGTTTCTCTTATTCCATCGCAAACAGCGACGCAGACGCACACACTGTTTCGCTGGGCTACATTGCCGTGAAAGTCAACTAGGAGGTTTGATTATGGCAACTACGCAATACATCGGCGCACGTTACGTCCCCATTCTGGCCGACCCTGTGGAATGGTCTAGCGAAAAGACGTATGAGCCGCTTACCATAGTGACGCACGAGGGCAACAGCTATACGTCACGGCAATTCGTACCCAAAGGCATCGACATTGCCAATGAACAATTTTGGGCGCTTACTGGTAACTACAATGCGCAGGTCGAGCAGTACCGGCGCGAGACGCAACAGGCAGTCGCACAGATAAACGACTGGTACGACGATGCCGTAGCCGAATATGCCAACAAGTACAATGCAAAGGCGTTTGCATTTGATACCGTTGCAGATATGCAAAGCGCGCGTAACTTGCTCTATGTTGGCGCAATCTGCCACACTAACGGATTCCATGCAAACGGTGACGGTGGTGCTGCGTGGTATGTGATTAGCAACACAGGTGACGCTAACGGCATGGACGTTATTGCATGCGGCGCTACCTTGCGTGCTAATCTTGTTATCATTAATACTCTTAATGTTGATTCGTTGGGTGCGTTTGGTGATAACACACACGATGATACTGAAATAATTAAACAGGCAACCAAACTTTCGAGTAACATAGAATTTAATCCTAAAAAAACTTACATTATAAGTTCTGAAATATCAATTGATAAAGCAATTAAAATAAATGGTAATGGTTGCTCAATTCATGCAATTGCCGCACAAGATAGATACGCTTGTTTTAAGACAAGTTATGCTTGTGATATAAGTAACTTTATTGTTTTTAGTGATGAATCCTATCCATTTAATAATGGCACAACTTATTATCCGAATAATGGCTATACAAGCAATGTTGAATTTATTCACGCAAGTGGTTCTAATACACGTGTCAACAATATCAATTGTAATAAAATATCTGTATTCGTTTATCTAGAGGGAAAATGGCAAGACCATTCAGAACGTGCTTATGTAACAAATTCAACAGCAACAAGATGTGAGTTTGGTGTTGCTGTATCTGCGTTTAATGATGTATATATTGATAATTGCAATATTACATTTACTAATAATGTTCCTCTTATTAGTCACACAATTTATCTTATTAAAACAGAATCTTGCCATATATCTAACTCTACTTTTTCAGCACAATCAAATGAACATCCTACAGACTTGATTTCTCTACATCCTTCTTCGGTATCGCCAGACGTGCCGTTTATAAACAATATAACATTTGATAATTGTACTTTTATAGCAGATTCAACATTTATTGTACGGCAGTACTTTGCTTCAAACGTGTTTTATAAAAATTGCAATTTTACTAATAACTATGGATGTATTATTAGTATTGAAAACATTAACGGCGATACTTATTTTTATAATTGCGTTATGAAATGCATTAACACATCATATAATGCAGTTTTTAATGATGTAAGCACTCAAAGCAATCTATTTATAATTGGCTGTACGCTTAATGTTGACATAGACCGTGAACCTTTATTCCGTTCAAATAATTATTTTGAAATTGCAAGATGTAATATTAACGCTACGAGAAGCGGAAATGGACTATTTATTTTAAGTGGAGTGCCACGTAACTATGCATCTAATTGCGAAATTCATGATAATGTAATAAAGCATGATGGTTCATTGATTCAGTTTACTTCTGAACCTGACACGGCTCTTAACATTAAAGTTTATAATAATGTAGTAATGAAAAAAGGAAACGCAATTGCAAACTTAATATATGCAAATACTTTGTGGACTCTTTCACATAAAATATCTATTTTTAATAACACAGGACTCGGATATAACAATCTGGAACAACTTGAAATTGCTACTTTTACTTTGAACAATACTGTTAATAACACAATTATTACGGAATAAGGTTTATCATGATGCACGGTATCGACGTTAGCAACTGGCAAAAGGGCTTGCAACTGCCTGAGTCGCTAGACTTTTGCATCGTGAAGGCTACAGAGGGATTCCGCTACGTTGACCCATATTGCGACGGTTTCATTCAACAGGCCATTCGCAAGGGGATTCTCTTTGGCTTCTATCACTTTGCGCGGAACAATGAGCCAGAGAAAGAAGCTGTGTTCTTCCGCGACAACACGCGCGGCTATGAGCTTGCAGGGATTCCCGTGCTGGACATTGAGGATGAAAACATTAAAGACAATGATACTAATGAAAACAAATGGGGTGAATATGCGCAACGATTCGTTGACAAGTATCATGCTATTACTGGCGTGTATCCTGTTATTTATTGTAGTGCTTTGCATCTGCAACGTTTCAGCGGCTACCCCTTATGCGATACTTGTGGGTTGTGGGTTGCTGGGTATCCTGATAATCGTGAGCGCAGCCTAACTGACATTCCAAAGTTCTGCTATGACGTAAGCCCGTGGAAGTTTGCAGCAATATGGCAATACACTAGCAACGGTTGGCTAGGCAATTGGGATGCACCAGTTGACATGGATGTGGCTTACATGGATGCGGGTGCATGGAAATTGTACGCAAATCCAAACGCGGCAGACATTGGAAATACAGTGCAGATGCCTACGGCTGTTCCTGTTCCAGACGATAGCTCCAAAGAGTTTCACTTTGAGAACAGCGTGATTGAGGTTGACGTGCGATTGAAGTAAAGTGTCGGTGGGGGGATTTTTAAAATCCTTAAATAAGAATTGGCGCACTTCCGTGAAACAACACGGGGTGCGCCTTTTCGTTAGCGAAATTTTTTAAAGGCTGAGGGGTGGGGAGGGGAGGGGGTTCGGTGCGGCGAGCGGCTGCGCGTTTATATGCGGGTTTTCGACAGGCTTTCGACAATGCTGAAAATGTTGAAAGCGTTTTCATCAGTTGTTGATAGATTGTTGAAAAACAGTTGGCGTGTGTTGATTTTTACGACAAAATTTTTTCGTAAACTTTGCCATTCTCGCTTGTGCATCGGCGTGCCTGTAGTAGTATTAGTAGTGTCATAGGATTTCAACGTGGAAGGTGGTACTCCATGGTTTACGTCAGACTGGCAGAGAATGCGACTACAGCATCATTCTCATGCGAATGCGCAAGCATCGTAGAAGCGATGGCAGTTGTGCATCATTACGTATATGCGGCGCCTTTGCGTATCGGTGAGATTGTCAATACCGAAGGCTGGTCCCTTTGGTGCCATTATACCAACAATGGCAACTTTTTGGCGGACGTTATGACCAGTGAAGTCTTTGAGCGTTTCTATAGCTGCACTTTGGCATAGCCTATCAAAGAGAAACGACACACAGAAGGGAAACAGAATCATGAGTGAGAAGCTACGTCATACAGTCGTTACCACTTGCACATCGACGACGTGCGAATTCGCAAATGGCGACATAATCACGTTTGCGGATGATGAACTTAACGTCACTGGTGACGCTGGTAAGAATGGCGTTTATGGTTATTGTCAGTCGTTCGACTGGTTTGATGCAAAAGCGCAAGAGTGGTTTTGCGGCTATGACCTGTTCCAAACGTTCAGCGGACACATCTACAATCTTGCATGGTATGAGATTGAATATACTGAATACGATACGCCTTATGTGTCCGCTTTCGAATATGCATATGACAAGTGTTTGGCTACCTTGCCTATGCATCCTAGCAATATCGAATTTTGGCATGCAATATACGATGCAATTCAACAGCTATAGATATTGACATTGGTAGATCAGCTAACAGGAAGGAAACACTAAAATGACTATCAAAAATACTGTGTTCGGTCGTCACTATGCACACGATTTCGTGAAGCATATGCATATGACGTGCAATAATGGCGTCGATTTTGAGATTGACGCACCTAAAAATGGCGTAATCATTGCAAGCACGGTAAAGCCTTTTTATGATGATGCATTGCAATATGCATATGTGCAACAGTTGAATAACTGTGATGCATGCATTGTTACCACATCATGTGTTCATAGCCGCGGACACTTTAATGCAACTATGCGCCTTGTTAGCTATGACACTGTTGTTTGTGAGGTATCGTTTCTATCTGAAAACAGCGGCGATTTTAGTAAGCCTTGTATGTGCGTAACCATTGGCGAACATTGGAATTATTCGCGCACGACGGTACAGCATGTGTATAAGTTCTTGCGCATGTTTGGTATTACTAATATCAATATTTCAGACATGGCGCGAAACGATAAGAAACTAGGTTGCGGAAAATATACATATGCAACCTATGTAATGCGCAACAATATAGCTAGACTGTATCAGTTGCGTTTCACTGATGATACTTTCACCGATTTTGCGCTGAACAATGCCCACCGTGTTATTGATAGGATGTGCCGATAATGAGTCTTTATAGTGGTATGTATGATAGATATATGCTTTTCAATGACGAAAACACGTTAATATTTATTGCCATATTCACTATTTGTTTAGTCTTTCTTGTATATAGCAAGATTATATATCGTAGGCGTATGAACGATATGCAAAAATTGCTATCTGACATAAGAAGCGAACAAAAGCAGCTCATGCATGAGCGTTGCGAACTTGAGCGTAAATATCACATGTACATGTAAGCTAGGAATTTTACGGTTTTGCAATTTTGAGTTCTCACAAGATTTTTCTTGCATTCAGTTGGCACATGAGTATTATATATTAAGTAAGGAATTGCAAAGGGCAATTCAAAAGCGAGAAGGGATAACTACCATGTCGAACGTCATTACCAAGGGCATCACCTCCACCGTCGTTTCCGGTTTTGAGTTGAAAGACGGTGCGCCTGTTCCTGTTACCGTCACGCTTGAAGGCGCTGTTACCAAAGAACGCGCTGAGGGTACCATCCGTCGGCAGCATGGGCAAATGCTTATCAGCAACGTTGAGCAGGTCCGCGCGTATTACCAGCTTGACAAGGCTACCGCACTTGAGAACGCAACTGATGAACGCGCGTCGCGTGATGACATTGCTCTAGGCGAGACTAGCACCACGGTTTACTTCTTGAAGTTGGTAGAAGCTGGTAAGAAGGACGTGGAGGAAGGTCACATCACGCTTGAAGGTGCTATGACTGAGTCGCGCGCATTTGGCGCTGCGCGTCGCGCCTGTGAGTTTGACATTCTACCATATGCGTCTGAGCAGACACGCGAAAAGTGCTTTATCTCACGTGCTAAATTCTTTGAACTTGCCACGCCTTGTGATGCAAGCGAAGTTAGCGAAGATAGCGAAGATAGCGAAAGCGAAGAGAAGTAACGCTTTTTCTGAAACATAGCAAATGTGACTGTTCCCATTGGTTCTGTTGCGGGGCCAATGGGAACAATTTGTCAGACAAT
>CALCUV010000226.1 GCA_937906765.1 uncultured Prevotella sp. | reverse complement strand
GATATTCTTTCTTTATTATATGGTTATTTTCAGAATGTCTGAGGGTTAAATACAGAAAATACATATAAAGAAAATTCCCTCCTTGTTGGCGGTATAGTTGGTATGAACGAGGTGGCGGAACGGGGTTGTGATGTTGAGGTCGTCACAAAGTTGGGTTTTGGCGGTTGTCGCCTTTCGATTGCCATACCTAAGAGTGAGCCTTACGAAGGTGTGGAATGGTTGCAAGGCAAACGCATTGCCACTTCTTACCCCGGCATCTTGCAACGCTTCCTTGCCGATAAGGGCATCACGGCTCAAGTTCACACGATTACGGGTTCCGTAGAAATCTCTACGGCGATTGACATTGCCGACGCCATCTTCGACATCGTAAGTTCGGGTTCTACCCTCGTGAGCAACAACCTTAAGGAGGTGGAACGCGTAACCGATAGCGAGGCGGTGCTTATTGCCGGAAAGGAATTAGACGCTGAATCACAGGCGGCACTTGACGACTTGCTCTTCCGCATTACTGCCGTACAAAACGCTGTCGATAAGAAATATGTGCTGATGAATGCTCCCAGCGACTGCGTGAGTGACATTCTTGCCGAACTTCCTGGCATGAAGAGCCCTACAGTAATGCCACTTGCGCAAGAAGGTTGGTGTAGCATCCACGCAGTACTTGAAGAAAAGCGCTTCTGGGAAATCATCGGTCGCCTGAAAGCAAAAGGCGCACAGGGAATACTGGTGTTGCCCATTGAGAAGATGATTTATTAGGGAAGGTTTTGAGGTTATTAGGTTTTGAGGTTTTAAGGAGCCATGCGGATTATTTGCGTTAAACTCTAAAGACGTTAAAAACCTTTGAGACCTTAAAGACCCTAAAGACCTTATTCCACTCAAACCTCAAAACCTCAAAGCGAAGCGACCTTATAACCTCAAAGCGAAGCGACCTCAAAACCTTGCGTCCTCAAAACCTCAAAGCGAAGCGACCTCACAACATTAAAACCTCACTTCATGACTCTTTCTTTCTCCCCCAATAAATCTGAGTGGGACGCACTCCTACGCCGTCCCTCCCTTGATATAACCGAACTTTTCGATATCGTACGTCCGATTGTGGATGAGGTAGCCGAGAAGGGCGATGCGGCACTCCGTGCGTATGCGGAGCGTTTTGATAAAGTGTGCCTTACGGACCTTCGTGTGAGTGAGGCAGAAATTCGTGTGGCGGAGGCTCTCGTTTCCGACGAATTGAAGAATGCCCTTCGCCAAGCCTACTCACAGATTTATGCCTTCCACGCGGCGCAACGCTTTAGTGGCGTACGCGTAGAAACAGCTCCGGGTGTCGTGTGCGAACAACGCGCTTTGCCCATCTCGCGCGTAGGTCTTTACATTCCAGGTGGGTCTGCCCCACTCTTCTCTACGGTATTGATGCTCGGCATTCCCGCCCGCATCGCCGGATGTGAGAAAGTGGTGCTCTGCACTCCCCCCGCGAAGGATGGAAGTGTGCATCCCGCCATTCTCTTCGCCGCTTCGCTTTGCGGCATTACCGAAATCTTCAAAGTGGGTGGCGCTCAGGCAGTAGCAGCTATGGCTGTGGGAACGGAGACTGTGCCCCAGGTGGACAAGATTTTCGGTCCCGGCAATCAATACGTGATGGCAGCAAAACAATGGGTGGCTTTGAAAGGAACGGCTATCGACATGCCCGCTGGTCCAAGTGAAGTAGAGGTGCTTGCTGACGACTCTGCGCGCGCAGACTTTGTTGCTGCCGACCTCCTTAGTCAAGCAGAACACGGTCCTGATAGCCAAGCGATTCTTATTACTACCAGCAAAAAATTGGCGGAAGATGTGGTGGCGGAAGTTAGTCGCCAATGCGCCGCACTTCCTCGCCATGAGATTGCCGAAAAAGCGTTGCAACACAGCAAGATTATTGTGTTTGACACCATGGAGAGGCGCTTGAAATGACCAACCTTTATGCGCCCGAACACTTAATCATTGCGACGCGCGAGTACCGCGAAGTGGCGCAGAAGATAAGCCATGCGGGTTCGGTGTTCCTTGGAAATTACAGTTGCGAAAGTGCAGGCGATTATGCTTCAGGAACGAACCACACCCTGCCTACTTCAGGTTTTGCGAAGTCTTACAGCGGGCTGTGTCTTGATAGCTTTATGCGCAAAATTACTTTCCAAGAACTTACTAAACTCATCAAAGACAACATTTATTCCACGGTAATCAGTTTGAGAATCTAA
>CALCUV010000225.1 GCA_937906765.1 uncultured Prevotella sp. | reverse complement strand
TCATGGAAGAAAATGGCAAGATAAAAATAATCTCTGCCGCTGACAACCGCATGATTACCGTAGCCAACACATCAGATGGCGCACAGAAAGTGTACACACAAACAGCGGAAGAACGCACACACGCTTACTACCTCTGGACTTTGGACAAAACGGGTGGTTATTACGCTTTCAAGACCTCTGACGGCAAAACCTTCCTCAGCCATAACGGAAACTGGACGACAGGTAAATCCATGATGGGACTTTACAACGCTGACGGCAGCAAGGATGAAGGTTCACGCGTATTCTTTGAAGCTTGCAACGATGTAAGTGGCATTCAAAGTGCAACGGCTGAAAAAGAATTCAAATACGGAATCTTTACCATCACCGGCAAACGCATTGACAAAATCACACGTCCCGGTGTTTACGTCATCAATGGCAAGAAGCGCGTAGTGCGCTAAACTGAATGGCAGGAGTTAGTCATAACCCCTGACCAACACAACTTAAGTTATCCGCAATGTCAAACTCTTGGCATTGCGGATAACTCGTTTATACCCAAGCAAGCACACCCGCTGCTATCTTATTGAAGATTATTACGACAATTTTATTTCCAAGCACGCTGTAGGAAAAAATGAGGTCAAATTGAAGATTATATAAGAATTTTACTATTTGCTCTAACAAATTAGTATTAAGTCTTTATATTTGCAATGTAACAACTCGTTGTTACGATAATGGTTATTACGATAGCATATTTTTAGATTAAAGGTTGTGCCCGACACGTATAGGGTGTTATGTTATGAAAAAATTAATATTCTCAGTTGTTGCAGTATTGGCAACTGTTGTATGTGCGAGTGTATATGCCAACACTTCTAAAGTAGAATGCACCCATAGTGAAGAAGTTCATGTACATGCAACAGCAGAAGGAAGAGGACCTTGTACATATGGCAATTGTAAATGTAAAGGATTTGTACAACGTCGTGGATATTATCAGTGCGTGTGTGGACATCAGAGTTTTGTACACAAATAATTTTTTTTGATATGCAGTGTTCTTAAAAACCTAAGTTGAATTAAGTCACTTAAATAAACAGAAGTGGCGTATGAAGAAACTACATAGTTTTCTCCATACGCCACTTTTTTGCGTTAGAGAATCAATTGTAGATTGTGAAGCATGTCGTAGTCTTCAATAGAAACGTGTTTTATGCGTAAGAGCGCACGTACAACTTTCATGTAAGTCTTTCTGCACACAGATGATTTACATCTTCATTTCCGCTTAGGTAATGATATAGGAGTTGCCCCAAAGTTGCATTTTATTCCTCCTCGGAGGGGTGTGATGATGATTCTTATATTAGGTCAACAGCTATATTATTACGTTCGCTTCACAATTAGTAACATTGTGAAAAAAAAGTCTTAAACTGCGCGCACAATAAGTAATAGAATTTCTTTTTCTCCTCAAGAAAATAAAATTATCACAGATGAAAAGAAGATTATCACGTGTGAAAAGAATTTTATTGTGAGGAGAGGGAAAATTTCTTGGTTTTAGGCAGGATTTACCTTGCCTTTGTTTGGTGGAAATCTGAGGTTTATGTACCTTTGTAATTATAAAATTGATTCACTGATCTATAAAATTAAATCTAATCACTATGATTTGTATCCGTAAACTAGTTTTACTCTTTGCAACCCTTTGCTGTATGGTTGGCATTACGGCAACGGCGGCTACAACTGCGGCACGTTGGACCCTGCAAGTAACGGGAAGCAACGTGTTGATTAAAGATGCCATGACGGGCGAGTATCTCAACATGTACTTCAAGGCACCTTATGCCACGTTGCATACTGGCACGGGCGACGCTTCGCAATGGAAGGTGCTACGCGAGTCAGACAAGACGGCGATTACCACTCCCGAAGAAAATGTGGACTACCTCTTGCAAACGCAGATGAACGTTAGTCTCAACCAATATGCTTACGTGTCAGACGATAAGGGTATTCAAACAAAAGCAGATGCCGATGCGGGAAGCATCTTCCGCTTTAAGGCGGCCCCCGAAGGCGGTTATTACCTCTATCATGTAGAAACGGATTCCTACATTCAGCAAGGTGCCCACCACGTAAACCTCACCATGGGTGCGCTTTCGGCAGAAACTCCAAAGGATGAAATGACCAAGGCGGGCATTTACACGATTGAATGGAAAACGGGCACAGGAAGTTACATCTCCGAGGAAGCCGACGGCAGCTTGGTGATTTCAAATTACGACGAAACGAAGCGCATGTTCTGGGAATTCATACCCACCGACAAGGATAACTGCTTCTACCTTCGCAACACGGCAACGGGCCGCTACATTCAGAGTTGTAACCTCGAGCCCAGTTCTGCGAGTCGCGTCAATACGGGTAAGAGTCCTGTGGAATACTACGTTGCGAAGAACACAACGGCAGGCGCTGCCACTTATGGTCAATACTGGTTCAGCTCTACGGATTGTGCTAACTACGACAAGACTGCCTCTTCGCCCCGCGCGTTGAATAAGGACGGCGCTTCCAGTTTTATCATCACCTGGACGGCAGCTAATGGTAACACGGGTTCTTTCTGGACGCTTCATGAAACGGAAGACCTCTACGATTTGCGTCCCTTCATGGTGGGTGAGTCTTACCGCTACCTCTTGCAGAATGACGAACCCAAGGCGCTTCAACTTGCTGATGACAACACGTTGAGTTGGGCGAAGCGCACGGAAGACGCGTCACAATCCTGGTATTTCAAGGGCGAAAGCAACCGTGCGGGTGGCTATCAAATCATCAATGCCAAGACGGGCAAGGCGCTTAATGACGGCACAGCGTATGTTGTTGTTCAGGATCTCACTGCTGAAAGCGCCGTTTACCAGTTCCGCCCCTTTGCCACAAAGGATGATGCGACAACAGTCCTCACCATCGATGGCAAGTCTGCCTTTACCTTCCGCGCCGTACGTAGTACGTTCTCACGCAGTGCGCAAATCTATCAAATGCCTTGTGGTTCGCTCGCCGGCATGTATATCAGCAAAATCACACTTACGGGCGAAGGCGCCATCAAACCTCTAACTTTCCCCATCACCTCTGCTTCAGGTAAGGAAAGTGCAGTTCCTGCGGAATGGTTCACCCTCTATGTGCGCGACAAGGCAGAAGTGCTTCCCGGAAAGTCCCTCACGCTTGACATTACAATGAACAAAACGCCCGATGCCGGTTATGAAGCATTTGCTTACTTTGACTGGAACCGCGACGGAATATTTGAAGCGATGACTACGTTAGACGTGGCGCGCACCATGTCGGCAACAATTCAAGTTCCTGCTGATGCGAAGGAAGGTAAGACTCGCATGCGCATTCGCATTACCGACAACGGTCTCACAGATGCAGAAGACGAAGCCTATGGTCAAATCTTTGATGCGATTCTTCAAGTCGTTGCGGCGCAAGAAGAATACCGACTCACCGCAAAGCCTAACGATGCCACACGCGGAACAGTCAGTATTGAGCGCAATGGTGATGAAGTGGTGGTGAAGGCTATTGCCGAAGGCAACGCAAGATTTGTAGCGTGGCGCGAAGGTAACCAACAACTTTCTACATCACTCAAATACACCTTCACGCTTGACCACAACACCGACCTTACTGCCGTGTTTACTCCTAACACCGACATCGTGACGCTCATCGAAGGTGTAGAAGTAAAAGTTCCTGCCAACAACGTATTTTACGACCTTCAAGGACGCCAAGTATTAGTT